>JAPKBY010000194.1 GCA_028823185.1 Planctomycetota bacterium | reverse complement strand
TGTTCGTGTAGGAGACGTAGAACTTGCGGTTTGAGGCATAGTTGGGGTGAAAGGCGAGACCTAATAGGCCGCGCTCAGAGCCGCTCCCGACGATGCTGCCGATGTCCATGAAGGTCGTGATGCTGCCCGTTGAAGGCTTGTACATCCGGATCCTTGCTGTGCTTTGCTCAGCGATCATCAACCTCGTGTTATCACCAGGAGGCGAGCAGAGGTAGAGGGGCGCGCTGTAGCCGCTCGTGACCAAGGTGGCCTCGAGATCTTGTGCGTTCGCTTGGGGAGTGAAGAGTGATGCGAGGCAAAGGAGCCCAGCGGCGGTTGAAATATGCTTGGAGAGTGTCATCAGTGTATAGATCAGGTCTTTTGGTGCAGTCTCTGGAATTTGGCGAGGAGGTTTACCTCGCAACGGGGCCGATGGACCGTAGACGGTAAGAGTAACACGATTGTGCCCTTTTGACGGGATTCAGGGTATGCAGGTCCTACGACATATAATTAAAAACAGCGCTGAAGGCTCCAGAGGAGCCTTTAGAGCGTCGAGTGGCCGTTGCTTCCTGAACATCAAATCCCCGAATGAGGCGTGGTTCTGGGGCATGTTCAACATCTCTACTTTTCGCCACCGGCGGGTTACAGAAATTACAGACTCGAATTCTGCTGTGCGCCGTTCATCCGCTCTCGTTTTGGGCTTCTTTGCCTTCTTAAGTTCATGCGCTGACGATGTCCCTGTAGAGCCCACGACTGGCCCTCAACATGTGATTTTAATCACGCTGGACACCACTAGGGCGGATCACTTAGGCGCGTGGGGTGGTGACCCTTCCCTGACTCCTTCGCTCACTCGGCTGGCGAATGAGTCGGTCGTCTTTAGCGATGCGATGAGTCCAGCGCCTACGACTCTGGCTGCTCATACATCTCTCCTCACGGGCCGCTCGCCGCGCTCCCATGGCGTCCCTCGCAATGGATATATAGTCAACCCTGAGAACGTCACTCTCGCTGAGCTGCTCGGGGAAGCTGGCTTCAACACTCTTGGAGTCGTCGGTTCTTTTGCGCTAGAGAGCCTCTTTGGCCTGGATCAGGGCTTTGCGCGTTATGACGAAGAGTTCGGCTTGGAGTTTCAGCCTGGTATGTACGACCAGAACCAGCGCCGAGCGGGAGATGTGACTGATCGCGCCTTGGGACTTCTTGATGGCGCGCTCGATGAAGAGCCAAATGGTCGAGTCTTTCTCTTCGCGCACTACTTTGACGCGCACACGCCCTACGACCCACCTCCTGAAGCTCTCCTCGCCGTTGGCCTGAAAGCAGGCGATCGCGCTGATCTGGAAGACATTGGGAGGGCGGTCATTGCCCAGCAGCACGCTGCTGCAGGCGTGCGTTTAGGGCCCCGTTGGGTGTTCAGCAACGGTGTTCCCGTGGAGATATTGGACGGCGCTACGGGTGCGCCAACAGCTGAAGATCAGCGCTTGGAGAAGCTCTATCAAGCAGAGCTGAGCTATCTGGATAAAGAGCTGGGGAGGCTCATCGATGGACTCAGCGAGCGGGGGCTCCTCGACGACTCCTTGCTGATCTTGACCGCCGACCATGGAGAGACCTTCTGGGAACACGGTGACTTCTGGAATCATGGCGTCGCGACCTATCAAACTACGATCAAGGTGCCTCTGCTGATTCGCCTGCCGGACGCCTCTATGGAAGGACTGGATGTGGCTTCTGTCGTGAGCACACTGGATGTACTGCCTACTGTCTGTGCGCAGCTCGGGTTGGAGCTGCCTGCCGCGGCTGAAGGGATGGATCTCTCCGTCCTTTGGTCTGGTGGAGAGCTTCCCGAGCGAGCACATGTGAGCGAGGCGACACAGCCTGTCGGAGAGATCGAGCGCGAGGTGCAATGGCTCAATCAGGCCAAGGCCAAGGCCGTCCGTAAGGGTCGTTGGAAATACATCTACACGCCTTATTTGGCCGGTCGAGAAGAGCTCTATGACATCGAGACCGATCCGGGTGAGAGTGTCAATCTGCTGTTAAGCCCCACCTCGCTCCATCTAGAGAAAGCGAGCGAATTGAGAGGCGAGCTAGAGGACTGGGCTGCGAGACTCACGCCGCTGCCATCGAGCTTTGAGTCGGCTCAGATGGAGGCCGTGCGCAGCAGGTTGGAAGGCTTGGGCTATGCAGGCGAAGACGACTGAGTCTGCCTCAGGGGCAGATGTCAACGTGCAGAGCGTTCGTCAAGCCGACCTTGTGGATGACCTCTTGCGGGTCCCTGAACCAAGCCTGGTAGTAGCGCTCCTGTCCGATGGCCGAGGCGGTGAGAGGGACAGGGATGCTGCCTGCTCCAGTGCCGTCAGTGAAGGTCACCGAGAGGCGATAGACCGGCGGTTTTAGGAGCAGAGTGCCGCCAAAGAAGGGGGCGTCGTTAGACGTTGTTGACCAGAAGCCGAGCACGGGTTTGTTGGGGGGAAGATCATCAAGTTGTAAGTAGAACGGACTCGTGGCGCTTGGCGTGCCATTCCATGTCAGCTTGGGCTCAGTTCCCAACGAGGTGGTCTTGCCGATCCCGTAGATGATCGGGGGAGGGCAAGCCCCAGACCCTAAGTAGAGTGTGGTTTGGTCCATTAGCTGTGGTTCGCTTTCGCCGTGAAGGACCCACTGGTCATATGCCACTTGCCCGGCGTTGTTAGTGGTGTTCTCGTCCCGCAAGAACTCGACGTACTCACGCGTCGTGGTCTGGTGATAGAGCTTCACTATCACTGAGTCAGCAGCGCTGTTCAGGGAGAAGTTCGAGTCGTGCCAGTAGTGATGCTCGGGGTAGTTCGTTCCAACGGGCGCCGCCTGGACGCTCGTAAAGCCATCCAGTGTGAAACCTCTCGGGGGGATCCGGTTGTCTTTTACGACGGTGTTGTTGAGCGCAAAGTGGAAGCTCTCACCCGTCGGTAGCCCCGTGACCGCAGACATATTTGAATCGAGGCCGTAGCGAGCTTCGTAGATCGTGGTGTCGTTCGTCGTGAGCGTCGCCGTGGCTAAATTATAGGCTCCGCGCTCGTCGATCACGTTTCCATTGACGTCCAGGTATTGGACGTTGACCCACATGCGCCGGCCTTCGTGATAGCCCGTCGGGAGCTTGTGGCCAGTCTCATTCTTGACTCGGACGATGAGCTCTCCATTTCTCTCAAAGGCTCTGATCTCACCGGCGTTTTGCATCATCTCTGTCGTTCGAGCGTGGGCGCCCGCAACGGTCTCGTCAGAGAGACCGGTGTCGTTGTCAGAGTAGAGCGTGCGCACGGCGTCCAAGACCCAGCTATTGGCCCCATTGAAGTGGTGCTGGCCGAGGTCTGTTCGGAAAGCACCGCCTAAGTCGGGGCGACAGCCATAGCCCTCCGTTTTGGGCATGTGGCAGTCTTGGCAGCTCGAGACCTCCGGTTGGTTCCCGCCAAAGAGGCCACCCGTATCTACCGGCCTGACGGCGTATTCACTTTGGCTCCACTCGCTATAAGTGCGTTCGATGGGGAACTCGTCTTCTTTCAGGTGTGTGGGGTGCTCCGTGTTGACCGGGTTGAGGTCATATGAGCCTGATGCTGATCGAGTGAAGGCTGGGTTGGAGACATCGTGGCATGTCGAGCACAGCAGGGATTCGCGATGAAAGGGGGACTCCCTCCATTGATGAAAGAACATGGAGACGAGGTTGTACGGGCCACGTCTGCGGTCTTCAGGGTCAATGATGAACTGCCCTGTGTGGGGTGCTGTGGGGATCATTCCACCGGCGCCTCCTCCAGGTCCTGCGGAGATGGCGGCGAGGATCCCGGGATCTTCGGCGGGGTTCTCGGAGGAGTAGATCGGGTCTACCATCCTGTGGCAGAGGTTGCAGGACACTCCGTCAAAGTCCCCTAGGGCGGCTACGAGTCCTGTGCCATCGCTGGGCACGCTCCTGCCAGCCAGCCAGGCGCCAGGTGCATGGCAGCGCAAGCAGAGGTCACCCGAGTGGGGCGCGTCTTGTTCAGCGATGGCCAAGCAAGCGTGGAATATGGGGTCCCTGGTGGACTGCGCCATCATGCTGGCTGTCCAGGGCCGGTAGGGCTCCTCATCGATGTCAATGTAGCCGTGGCAACCGAAGCAATCGGTTGAGTAGACGATCTCGCTGTTCAGAGTGCTCGGCTGTGTTCCTGGCTGAATGAAGTCCTGATGCGTTGTCGGCAGTTGAGCTGTCGCCAAGGGAGCGAGGAACAGGATGTAAGTGAGGGTGAGGGCGCGCATCGGGTTATCTAGTCCTTGGAGTCTCATGGCTGCTATCTCATAGTCCCCCGAAGAGGCGTATTCGTCAATATATGACGGCTCGTATCCTTTCGCTGTTCCATGCGACCGGCGTCAATAGCGGCGGTCTCTCTACTGAAAACCGAGTTTTGGCAGGTGGGAGTGGGGATTGGAGGGCCAGGAATGAAGGGTCGGTGCTAGCCGTATTTCTGAACTGCCCTAGAAAGATCCCTGAGGCCACACGCTGAGGCTTCGGCGACTCAGCTCGGTG
>JAPKBY010000193.1 GCA_028823185.1 Planctomycetota bacterium | reverse complement strand
AGGACAATCTCAACCCTAATCAGTTCTTCCTCTACGGCCAAAATACATGGCGTAGCGAAGCCCGTCTCCTCCCCATTGATGAGGACCAGTGCTCCTGGAGGGTGCGTAGAGAGCGATAGAGTGGGTGCGGGCTGGACAGAGAAGCAGCTTGCGGCTCCTAGGAGCGCAAGGAGCAGGGGGGCGATGATGGTGTTGTTCATGGTATTTGGGTACTAAGAGAGACCCTTCAGTTGCCATCCTCGTCCAGCTTTGAAACCCTCCTGAAGCCGACATGACGGATTCCCGCTCAGACAACGCTCTCGAAGACGATATTCCCGCTCCCGGACCTTCGGGAGAGGTCGAGGTTAGGGATCCCGTTGCTTTTTGGCTCTTGGGCCTAGGGCTCGTTCTGGGGCTCCTGCGCTTCTTTAAGCTGGGGGAGTGGAGCCTCTGGATGGACGAGGCGCTCACCTTGACGGATGCCCAGCGAATCGCTGACGGCGGACTGCATAACCCGATCGGGTATGGGCTGGTTGTGGGCTTCGCTCAGCTCTTCTCTGAGCACCCCAGTGAGGCGCTCCTGCGGCTTTTGCCTGCTTTGGCTGGGTGGGCCTGCTTGCCTCTGAGCTACTGGGCCTTCCGGCCCCTATTGTCACGACGCGCAGCTGCAGGCGCGACGCTCTTATTGGCGCTCTCTCCTTGGCACCTGTTTTGGTCTCAGAGCGCGCGCTTTTATACCCTCGCTCAAGCGCTCTGTTTGATGGGGACCGGCGTCTTTGTGCGAGGTCTCTGGGGAGGCCGCCTGAGGCCTGCGACCGTGGGGATCTCGCTGGTCTTAGCATCTGCGCTCTTCCATATATCCGGCGCGCTCGTCGTAGGCGCTCTCTTGGTGGCAAGCTTTGCGCCTCGGCTGATGAAATCTCAGCGACCTCGTGGGTTTGATTCGACCGCGTTGCGTGTGTGTCTCCCGGCGATGTTGCTTCTCTTGTGTGTCTCGCCTTGGGCCTTGGGCTGGCTGCAGCATCACATTGAGCAGAAACCCAACGCGGATCTACTTCACTTCATCTTGACCTGTTGTTATTTCTTCGGCCCCTCCCTCTTGGCGGGCTGCGTCTACGGTGCATGGGTCGCCATGGGAGAGAGGTCAGCGTCCCAGGTGTTTCTTCTCGCCGCTCCATTCACGGTCCTCTCAGCGCTCAGCTTAGTGGGCTTGCGCGCATTGGTCTCTGCCCAGTACGCCTTCTGCATCTTCCCTTTCTTGTGCGCTCTCGCAGCAGGCGCCATCGACTCGCGCACCATCCCTTCGCGGCTGAGGTCTGCGTGGATGCTAGTGCTGGCCTTGCCGCTGCTCGCAGGGGATTTTCTATACCTCACGTCCAGGGAGGGCGAGCGGCCGCGCTGGCGTGAGGCGTGGGAATATGTCGCTAGCCAGAGAGAGCCTGGCGATCTCGTTATCGGAATGGGGGCTCAGGTCGGGGAACACTATCTCGGGGGGAGGAACCCGTCCCTGCGCATGCCCCGTTCATCCTATCCGCTCGGCGTCTTCTTCCCAGACGGCCCGAAGCGCTGGAAGCGCCATGAGCGGAGCGTCTGGATGGTCATGAGGCCTCTGTGGCTAGATGGCCTCTCCGCAAAGGATAAGGACGTCGTGGAGCGCTGGTTGATTGAGGACTGCAGGCTCGTGCGGCGCTTCCCCGTTGAGATGGAAGGACGTGATCTCGATCTCGAGGTCTGGCGTCGAGAGTGAGTCGGCTCGAGCTCTAGTTCACGCGGCGTTGGAAGTCCCCGGTCTCTGTGGAGAGCTTCACTATGTCGCCGGCGCTGATGTGAATCGGTACGCGGATTTTCAACCCTGTCTCGACGGTAGCGTCCTTCTTTACGTTGGTCGCTGTGTTGCCTTTCACGGCGATCTCGGCTTCGGTCACCTCTAGCTCGACTGAGGGAGGGAGCGCTACACCGATCGGCATCTCATCATGGAAGGTGACCTCAATCGAGCTGCTCTCTTTTACGAAGCCCATGAACTCACCGACGAGGTCCTGGCTGAGATTGAACTGGTCGTAGCTCTCTTCATCCATGAAGACGAAGCCGGCATCTCCCTCGCGATAGAGGTATTGGCATTTCCTGCGATCGAGGTAAGCGACCTCGAAGTTCTCGCCGGAGCTCGCGCGAATGGCGCCCGTCGTGCCTGTTTGCAAGTTGCGGGTCTTCATCTGAATGATGGCCTGCCCTTTGCCTGGCGTCAGGTGGTTGAAATCGGTGATGATCAAGAGGGCGTTGTCCTTCTTGATAACGGTTCCTTTTCTTAACTCTACGGCGCGGATACCCATGGCGGTTCTCTTGGTCTAGGGGCTGATTGGAGCAGGAACAGACAGCCTACAGGGAGGCTGACATGCCGTCTAGAAACGGCGGCGCTTGCTGGAAGAGGCTATGCCTAACATCTTGCGGTATTTCGTCACTGTCCGGCGAGCGATGCTTATGTCTTCGCGCTCAGCGAGGAGTTTGGCGAGGTGTTCGTCTGAGAGCGGCTTCTTAGGGTCCTCTTTTTCGATGAGGGTTTTTAAGCGCTCTTGGACGCTCACTTGGCTGGCTTCGCCTCCGGTGTCGCGAGTGGTCCCGCTCACGAAGAAGTACCTGAGCGGGTAGATCCCCCTCGGGGTTTGGGCGTATTTCCCTGAGACTGCTCGGCTGATCGTTGAGATGTGCAGCGAGACCTGGTCTGCGACCTCCTGCATTCGGAGCGCTCTGAGGCCGCTAGGCCCGCGCTCAAGAAAGCTGCGCTGCTCTTTGAAGATGACGTTCGCGATTCGCTCTAGGGTGGACTGCCTCTGGGCGATGGCATCGAGGAACCAGCGGGCGACCTCGAGGCGCTTTTTCAGCCACTCCTCTTCAGCGTCACCTTTGCGGGAGCGCCGCAGCATCTCTCTGTATGCACGACTGATCCTTAGCTGTGGCTGATACTCTCGCTCAAGGCGCACGACAAATTCACCCTCGGTCTCTTGGACGATGACATCAGGGAGTATGACCGGGGCGCAGCTCTCTCCGTACTCGGAGGCGGGCGAGGCATCCAGACTCTTGAGAGCTTCGATCGCAGCTTGGATCTCTTCAAGCGTTCGCCCCGTGGCGCGGGCGATCTTCGGGATACGGTTGGCTTCGATGTCTTCTAGGTGATCTGCGACGATGGCTCTTTGGAGGGGGCTCTTCGTGGGCAGAGCATCGAGCTGTAAGAGCAGGGAGTCGCGCAGATTTTGTGCGCCGATCGCCGGGTGGATTTGCCCGCGCATGCGAATGATCACGGCCTCCAGCTCTTCAGACTCTGCGCCTGGCTCTAGGCCTGCTTGCAGAGCGTGCTCTTCGAGCGGTCCTGGCAAGAAGCCGCGCTCGTCGAAGGACCAGATGAGATGCTCTGCGATGCTTTGCTCGCGAGGCGAGAAGTCAAACATCGCGATCTCCTCAGAGAGCGCTTCCGGGAGAGACTTTGGAACATCCGGCGCGTTCTGAAGAGCCGCTGAGCGGCGCTCTTCCGCGTCTTCGTTTCGAGGCTGAGCAGGGATCCCGTCTCCATAGTCCTGATTCAGCTGATCATGAATGTCAAAGTTGTCGAGGAGTGCTTTGTCTTCTGGGCTCAGCTCGGCGCTCGTCTCTGAGCCCTCTTCTGCTTCAGGAGGCGCAGTAGGATCCACGACCTCGAGGAGAGGGTTCTCAACGAGCTCTTGCTCGATGCGGCTCTCTAGCTCCAGCCCTGAGAGCTGGAGGATCTGCATCGCCTGGATCATCTGCGGCGACTGAATGAGTCGCTGATCTAGGCGGGCGGATTGGCTGAGGTTGAGGCGCATGGATGGACGACTGCTGTGGAGCTATTTCGAGTTGGCGTTACTTTACGGAGATGGAGAGGGAGCCGGCATCTAGGGGGATGACTCGCTCGCTGCCAGTCGTTTGGCGCTGAATCCCCGCCGAGAAGAGTCGGGTGGGTTGTTGGAGCGAGCCCATGTGTGCGGTCTCTTCATCAGCGATCAGCACCTCTGTTGTCTTCGCGACCCACCAGCGCGCCTGAAATTCTTCTCCGGAGCTGTGCCCTGTCAGGCAGAACCCATCAAAGCAGGTCTCCGTGATCGGCCCTGGCATCCAAGAGTTGTTGGCAATCTCAGAAGAGTAGCCGGTGAGATAGGGGCGCTCGACTCCATCGAGGATTCGAGCTGTGCGTCCGTGAGTTGTCGGGAGGGAGACGCTCAGGCCTTCGTGCGTGATAGTGAGCCGGCGCTCATTGAGCAGTTCAGTCTCCAACGCGCTGATCAGCTCGTCAGCACGTGCGAGGGCTGAGCGATTTGACGCTGGGATCACCAGCAGGCGCTCAGTCGCATGAACCCTGCCCTGCTCTGACCCAATGGATGAGCGCTCGGTGAGGAGACCCGAGAGGCTCCCGGGGCTTATGACGGGCTGAGCAGCCTTCGTGTTCGCATGCCCGATCATTCGGTCTTCTCTTAGCCCCGGTTGGGCGATTTCTAAAGCGTGCCCTTTCGAT
>JAPKBY010000192.1 GCA_028823185.1 Planctomycetota bacterium | reverse complement strand
CCGAGGTGCCCACAGCGAGCGGAGCCGTACTCCGAGAGGTCGCGAAGGAGCTGGGCGTGGTCTTCACACAGAGCGCTGGCGAGCATGCCGACTATCCCCTGCCAGCGTCCATGGGCGGTGGAGTGGCTCTATTTGACGCCGACTCAGATGGCGACTTAGACCTCTACCTCGTCAACGGGAACACGGACCAGAACGGCCCGGCAGGTGCGAACGGGAAGGAACAAAACGCCCTCTTTCTCCAAGGTGCAGATGGACAGTTTCGAGACGCGACCTCCACCTCCGGTCTCGGCGATAAGGGCTATGGGATGGGCGTGGCTGTCGGAGACATCGACTCGGATGGTGACCTTGACCTCTACGTCACCAACCTCGGAGCAGACCGCCTCTTCCTCAACCAAGGGGACGGCGTCTTCACTGATGCGACCCTCGGCGCAGGCCTAGGAGACGAGGGCTGGGGCTGCTCCGCGACCTTCCTCGATTATGACGCTGACGGAGACCTCGACCTCTTCGTGACGCGCTACGTGGACTTCAACCGCGAGGTCGAATGCAAAGGCAGGCAGAACGAGAGGGACTTTTGCAGCCCTAAGACATTCCCCGCGCTCTCAGACCTCCTCTACCGAAACGAAGGTGGAGGCAGCTTCAAAGACGTGAGCGCTGCCGCTGGGATCAGCTCGGAGGAGGCGGCCGGGCTCGGCGTCGTCTCTGCCGATTTTGACGGAGACGGCTGGATAGACATCTATGTCGCCAATGACGGCTACGCGAACCACCTCTGGAAAAATGAAGGTGATGGCAGCTTCACTGAGACCGCCATTCAGCGCGGCTGCGCATTAAATCGTGACGGCTCGGCGGAGGCTGGCATGGGCGTGCTCGCTGAAGATCTCGACGGAGACGGAAAGATCGACCTCTTCATGACTCACCTTCGGAATGAGAGCAACACGCTCTACCGCAACCTCGGCGCTGGCCATTTCACTGACGCTACAGCCCGCGCTGGCGTCGCGCGCCCAACCCTCCCCTCAACAGGGTTTGGCACCATCGCTTTTGATCTAGAGCTAGATGGCGACCTAGACATCGTGATCGTCAACGGACGCGTGACTAGGTCAGAGGTCGCCCCCGGTGCATCGCTTCCGGCACCCTGGACTGAATATTGCGAGCCAAATATGCTCCTCTTGTCTGAAGATGGAGCCAGCTACTCACCTGGTTTGGTGAGTGGAGGATTCGAGCGCTCCGTGAGCGTCTCGCGAGGTCTAGCTCGCGGCGACATCGACGGCGACGGCGACATCGACCTCGTGGTCACCGGCGTCGCGAGCCCCGTCGAGATCTACCTCAATGAGACAGAACGCAGCGGCTCATGGCTCATCGCCGATGCTGTCATTGGAGATGCGGCCCGCAGCGCGATCGGCGCCGTCATCACGATCAAAGCTGGACCCCAGACTTGGAGCCGCAGCGTCCGCCGCGGCGGCAGCTATCTCTCCAGCTCTCCGCCTTCTGCCCACTTCGGACTGGGAGAAGCGACAGAGATCGACTCCATCGAGGTACGCTGGGCAGATGGGGTCGAGGAATCCTTCGCTCTCAGCGAGGTGAACCAAAGAGTCACCCTCACCCGAGGAGATGGGAACCAATTAAAATGAAATACCTCGCCGCTTTCTTCTGCCTCTGGACCTTCTGTGCGTGCGGTGACAACCGCCCGCTTGAAGAGATCATCTCTCTCCCCAACACAGACAGCCAAGAGCCGCGAGTCGCTGCGGTGCTGAAGAGCGCTCGCGCGGGCGTAGAAGCTGAGCGCTCAAACGTAAACGCTTGGCGTCACCTCGGCGCAGTCCTTGACGCTCACCGCTTCACCTCTGCAGCAGAATCGGCTTACCGCGAGGCCTTAAGCCTCAACGCTGACGATCCTTGGACCTGCTATCAGCTCGCGATCACGCTAGAGATGATGAGCAAAGAGCCCGAGGAGACCTTGAAGCTCTTGGCCATTGCGGGCGCGGGCTACCCGAAGCTTCCCTTTCCGCTCATCCACACCGGGAGAGTGTTAGACGCGCAAGGCGACTCACTCGGCGCACGCGACGCCTACTTGAGCGCCGTGAAGATCGACGGACGTCAAGCGCTGCTGAGGCGAGCCCTCGGCCAGGTCTACCTCGATCTGGGCGCGAACGAAGAGGCCATTGAACAGCTAGAGCGCGCGGTCGGGTTAGCCAGCAAGACTGACGGCCCGACCTGGGCAGCCCTAGCCCAAGGCTATGAACGCACAGGAGCAGCCGAGAAGGCCCAACGCGCGCGAGAGCTAGCCGCAAACAATGGGAACACCTTGATCTCAGCCGACCCCTTGCGCCGAGCCGTCAGCACACTGGGTGTCAGCTCTAAGATCGCCCTCGAGCGAGGCATGGGCCGCATGTCTGCTGGAGACTTTCAAGGCGCCGTGGCTGACCTTGAGATCGCCGGCGAGCTGCGGCCTCGAGATCCATGGCTGCAGCTGCGGCTCGCGACCTGCTTTCAGGAGCTGAGAAACCCTTCGCATGCGGCCGAACATCTCAAGCTAGCCGAGTCAGCGCGCAGTGAGCTCTTCGGACCGAGCTCAAAAGATGACCTGGTTGAATTTGACGCGGCGCTTAAGCGCTATCAGAACAAATTCCTAGCGCGCGGTAACTAGAGCTCGACCCTGCGCCCCTCTGACGCGGCGAGGTAAGCCGCGTAGACAACTCGTGTCACCGCTAATCCCAGCGCTCCATCAGAGCGAGGCGCTCTCCCCTCTTGGATCGCGTCCCTGAAATCTTCCAGCATCGCGAACTGTCCAGAGCACCAACTCTCATCAGGGATCGGGGTGCTCCAGCCAGCGCGGCTGTCGAGCTTCTCCATGAGATATTCATCCTCAAAGACTCCCTCATCAGAGGCGTAAGCCTTCACCAAGTCGACGGGGCTCAGCTTGCAGTCAATGTGGTAATTGGAGCCAGAGAGCTCGAGCTTGCTCTGCATGCCACCCAACTTGTTATCGCTGCCATAAGCGACGCCGCGCGATCCATCGGAGAAAGAGATCACACAGCAGCCCCAGTTCTCTACGTCCACCCAGCCACGCGCGATGCGACAGTTCTCATCACTGAGCCCAGCACTCTGCGAGAGATCCGCGACCTCAGCGCTGACAGCGACGGGGAGGATCGGTGCGCCACTCTTTTGCAAGCCCTCCTCCCTCTTGAGATAGAGCATCGCGCCGATGGGATGAGCTCCCAGCCTGAGGAGGGCCCCGCCACCCGCATGAACCCATTTCGTGGAGTACTCAGAGTGGGAACCTGAATGACTCTCCCAGCCACGCATCTCCAACAGGCAACCTCCTGAAGCAGAGATGAGCCCAGCTGCGCGCTGAATAGATGGCGCGTGAACCCAATTCTCAGCATAGGCGAGGATGACTCCATTCTCTGCCGCGACGGACACCATCGCCTCAGCGTCAGCACAAGCTACGCGCAGCATCTCTTTACGATCACGCTGGCCTACCGAGGCCTCATCTGCACCTTCATCCAGATCCTGTCCTACATAGGCAGCCATCGGTTTCGTGCAGAGAATGTGCTTCCCAGCCCGAGCCGCGCGCTCAACGATCTCTCGATGTGCGCGGTTTGGGACACAGATGTCGACAGCTTGAATGTCCTCTCTGGCCAAGAGTTCATCTAGATCCGCTGCTGCGTCGTTGATCCCCTGGGAGGCTGCAAAAGATGCAGCACCTTCTCGGGTGCTTGAGCAGACAGATGAGAGCTCTGCTCCGCTGATCTTGCGCCAAGCAGCGACCCTAGCCCGGGCCAAGAATCCTGCACCGACAAGGCCGATAGAGAGCGATGTATTCGTCATACACAGAACATACTCAGAGTTGGATGCAGTTCCTTCGACCGAACGCTCTCGCTTCACTCGAATCTACATTCACAGCCTGTGGCCCGACCTGTGCAAAGAAAGCAAAGCGCTATTAAGCCCTTATAGAGCAGATGCTTGCCGCCCACAAAACGCCAGCGCCACCTCGCTCACGAGCTAAGTCCAACACAGCTCCGCTTGCTGCGCAGCTCTCTTCACTCTCAAGCCTTGAAGGGATGCCTCATTTAGATGAGGAGACGATGAGCGGACACTGCGGAGAATTCACCAAACCATGGGTCGCCCTAAAAAGGGACAGGTGAGGTAATCTCTCACCCTCAATTTACGAACTCTACCGTGACCTCTTCCCGCACAACTCTCTCTCTCTCTGCCATCCTGCTCGTAAGCGGCGGAGCGTTCATAGCTGCGCGCTCGCTCAGAGAATTGAGCGGAGATCGTCACGCAGCGTCGGCCGCTGAAGCCTCGCTATCGGCGACCCTCTCTGGGGCTCCAAACACCTTAGACAGCGAGGGTGAGACGATCGCTGAAGTTGACGCTCCATACGGCGCCTGGATTGGAGTTGAATTCGAATATCACGCAGAGTTTGAGTCCAAGGTTGAGGTCATGAGCGGGGACTCAACTCAAGGCATCCACCATCTCTTCTCTGGGCGGCAGCTCGTCAAGATCGT
>JAPKBY010000191.1 GCA_028823185.1 Planctomycetota bacterium | reverse complement strand
GCATGCTCCCTGGCGGCAGCTGGTTGGCTCCGCGTCTCGATGGAGCCTTGACCTCCGCCCGAGCCCTGCTCGCCCCGCGAGAGCTCACCAGCGCGACCCTCCTCGCAGCCTTGGGGTGGGGCCTCGAGTGCCTGGCCTGCTGGCTCCTCGCCCGCCATTTCGCCCCTGATATCTCCCCCGCCGCCTGCGCGCACGCCTTCGCCGTCGCAGCCGTCGCAGGAGCCGTCGTCGTCTTCACACCCGGCGGTCTCGGCGTCACTGAGGCCTCGCTCTTCGGCTTGCTCTATCTCGCCCTAGAAGCCGCTGGCCTAGAGCAGGCTGCAGCCACCACCGCGGCCACCACCACAGTCCTCCTCGCCCGCCTCTGCACCTTGTGGTTCGCGGTCTTGGTAGGGGTTATTGCCACGATGATCTTCTCCCGGCTGGACCCAGCTTCCCAACCCCCCGTATCCTAAGGCCGTGAGTCACACCCTCAGAATCCACTACCATCGCGACTTCGACGGGATGGTCTCAGCAGCCGTCCTCGCGAAGATCCTCACAGAGACCCACGACGAGAAGGTCGTCTGGTCCTCAGTCAACTACGACCAGCGCAGGGACTGGAAAGCCTTCGGCGGTAACGAGCGCTTCGCCATCGTCGACTTCCACTTTCATCCCGGCGCGGAGTATTGGTTCGACCACCACCCGACCACCTTCCTCACCCCAGAGCTTCGCAAGGCCTACGAGCCCACCGATCGATGGGCCTGGGATGAGACCTCCCCCTCTTGCCCCCCGCTCATCCTGCGTCACGCTGCCGACCACTGGGGCTACGAGCCGTCCGAGCGCTTCATCGACATGGCCAAGTGGTCTGATGTCGTCGACGCCGCTCGCTTCCGCGACGTCGAGCAAGCGATCTTTGGAGACGAGCCTGCGCTGCGCATCACGCGCTCCATGACGGCGGCCCCGTCCCGTGAATACCCCGACGAGCTCGTCGCCGCGATGTTCAAGATGACTCTTGAAGAGGTCGCGAACCTCCCCGTCGTCGAGAAGGCGCACGAGCGAGCCTCTCGAAACAGAGACAAAGCCCTCGAGCAGTTCCCGAGGACCGTCATCAGCATCACAGACCAAGTGCTTCTCTACGACGCGTCCAGCTCCAAGGTGAGGCGCGAGCGCTTCGCCCCCTTCTATCATCACCCCGAGCTGAAGTACGCGGTCGGTGTCATCCCTACGCGCTCAGGCTTCCACGTCACCGCTGGCGAGAATCCCTTCAAGCCGCCGGCCCAAGGCCTTCACTTGGGCGAGCTCATGGAGAAGCACGGCGGCGGCGGCCACCGCGCCGTCGCGGGCGCCAACCCTGACAGCCTCGAAGGCGCGCGCACGCTCGCCGCTGAGTGTGCCGAGCTCTTGCGCGTAGCCGTCCAACCGAAGTCGTGAGTCAGCAAAATCAGCGCACGCTCCTCGCGCACACAAAAGAAGAGCTCGAAGAGCGCGTCGTCGCGCTAGGCGGAAGACCCTTCCACGCACGCATCGCTAGAGATCTGCTCTTTGCTGGAGCGCGCAGCTATGAGGAGATGACGAGCCTCCCGACTCAGCTACGACACGCGCTCACAGCAGAGCTCCCTCTGCTCTCTTCTGAGCTGCGCCTCATGACACACGCCTCCGACGGCGCGACCAAGCTGCTGCTCGGCTTCCCTGGGCGCGAAGAGGGATCGGACGAGGTAGAGACGGTCCACATCCCGCCGCATAACCCGAAGAGCACGAAGGGCGCGACGCTGTGCATCTCCACTCAGGTCGGCTGTCCAGTAGCCTGCCCCTTCTGCGCTTCTGGGCTCGCGGGGCTCGTCCGCAACATGAAGGCGCACGAGATCCTCGAGCAGTTCCTTCGAGGCATGGATGTCGGCCCGATCGGACGAGCCGTCGTGATGGGCATCGGCGAGCCGCTCCTCAACTACAAAGAGGTCCGCGCCGCCCTCGACGTCGTCAACAAGGAGCTCGGGCTGGGAACACGCAAGGTGACCCTCTCAACCGTCGGATTCCCCGACCGAGTCCGCGAGATCGCGACCACGAGCCCTCCCTTCCAGCTCGCCATCAGCCTCCACACCCCCTTCGACGCAGAGCGCGACGTGCTCGTGCCGGCGATGAAGGGCGTCCCGATTGAGGATGTGCTCAGCGCGGGCGACTTCTGGTTCAAAGAGACAGGGCGCGAGATCACCTATGAATATGTGCTGCTAGGTGAACACAACGACACTCCTGACCATGCCCACGAGCTCGGGCAACGCCTGCGTGGACGCCGCGCCAATGTGAACCTCATCCCTTGGAACCCGCTGACCCCGATGTCCTCTGACCCAGAGATGCCGAACTACCGCCGACCTCGCACTGAGGTCGTGGCGGGTTTCCAGGAAGACCTTGAGGAGGCCGGCATCATCACAACGGTCCGCTGGTCTCGCGGGCTAGAGAGCGACGCAGCGTGCGGCCAACTCAGGCTACACGCAAACTCCTGAGCCTCCAGGCGCTCCGCGGCTTCGGGGCCACCCTAGTGGTTCAGGCCCCAGCTACGAGCTAGAGAGCATCGGCGATGCGCTCTAGAGCGCCGTCGACCTCTGCTGCTGTGATGACGAGCGGCATCCTGAATCGCACCGAGTCCTCGCCAGAGGTCAAGGCGAGCACGCCGCGCTCTTGGAACGCAGCGACCGCCTTATCGCGAAGCTCACCGGTCTCCATCGTGAAGGCGATCAGTGAGCCGATCCCACGAACGTCGCTGAATGCATTCGTATCCTTGGCGATGGAGCGCAAGCCCTTCAGGAGCTGCTCACCGCGAGCGTGAATGTTATCTGCGAGCTGCTCTTGCTCGATGATCTCGATGAAGCGTTGGCAGCGCACCATGTCGACCAAGTTGCCTCCCCACGTCGAGTTGATGCGGCTCGATTTAGCGAAGACATTGTCCTCAACCTCATCGATGCGGCTGTTCGCATAGATGCCACCGACCTGTGACTTCTTGCTGAAGCAGACGATGTCCGGAGCGACGCCCAAGTGCTGCCACAGCCAAGGCTTTCCACTTCCGTAGAAGCCTGTCTGCACCTCATCAAAGATGAGCATAGCTTCGCGCTCGTCTGCGACGCGGCGCAGCTCTCTCAAGAACTCCGCTCGGAAGTGGCGATCTCCGCCTTCCCCCTGCATGGGCTCGATGAGGATGCACGCGATCCTGTCCGCATAGCATTCAAAGGCCGCGTCGATCTCCGCCATCGTCACAGCCTCAGCGGCCGCCACATCGTTAGAGATATTTCCGTCGTTATCGAACTCACAGTACGGGTTCGAGACGCGCGGCCACTGGAACTTCGGGAAGAGCGCGACCTTGTTCGGGTCAGTGTTGGTGACGCTCATCGTGTAGCCGCTGCGGCCATGGAAGGCCTGCTTGAAGTGCAAGACGACAAGGTCTACCTCTTCACCGTCCTCTTTCAAGCCGAGCTTGTGCGCCTTCCAGTCAAAGGCTGCCTTCATCGCGTTCTCGACCGCGAGCGAACCACCAGCGACCCAGAAGTGATGGTCATAGCCCTCAGGCGTGACCTTGGTAGCGAAGGCCTCGACGAACTCAGCCATCATCCCGGTGTAGAGGTCAGAGTTCGCAGGGTTGTTCTCTGCGGCGGTAAGGAGTCGCTTTGAGAAAGCCTCCTCACGCATCATCGGGTGGTTGTATCCGATCGGCCAACTAGCGAAGCAGGTGAACATGTCGAGGTACTCTTTCCCCGTCACGCCATCGACGAGCCAAGAGCCGTGCGAGCGCTCTAGGTCTAAAACGAAGGAGTAGCCATCGGCCAATTGGTGACGGCCAAGGACCGAGTGAACTTGCTTTGCGTCGATTTGAGTCAATGTGGACCTGCCTGAGTCTTGGTGAAGCTATCTGTTGAGCCTCCCAGAGGCTCACCCTGGGAGTGGGCTAGAGTCGGAGTCGCAAGCGAGCGCGAGCTTCTGAGCCCCCTCATCATCAGAAGCCCTGAGGAGAGAGAGGGTTGCAGCCGGACGACCAGCGCGCGCCAAGCGCCAATTCGGCTCCACATTCGTGAACACCGAACGGCACAGCTTACCACGATTGCTGCTCTCATTCGAGCCTGAAGCACCCCCACGCAGAGTAGTGGCCCCCTCGCCCACCGCAGACTGGGACAGAGCCTCCATCCATGCCTCAGAATTCGGCAATAGAGGCCTTATTAGAGGCCCATCTCTTCGTTCAAGCGCATCACAGGCCTCAAGCAGGCTAGCTGTGAAGGCGGAGAGTTGTCGCTCGTGACAAACGACACGACCGATCGAAGCTTCGCGTTCACCCCACAGAGCCAAGGAAGAGCCGAAGGCTGCCTCGGCGATTGCGACAGCCTCTGCTTCTGGATCGCAAGCGCTCGTCACCACGGTGGTCGCATCCCTTAACGGGACGCCATGAAAGGCAGCCGTCGAATGATCTAGCACCCCAGCGCCGAAGCCTGCGCTCTCCCGCGGCAGCAGCTTCGATCGGAGGCCTTCAAGGCGCTCTTCCAGATCACAGACCA
>JAPKBY010000190.1 GCA_028823185.1 Planctomycetota bacterium | reverse complement strand
TGGATGAGGAGCTGCCCTTCCTCGCCTCTGAGTCCTTGATGATGGCGGCGGTGAAAAAGGGCGGGGATCGTCAAGACATCCACGAAGCGATCCGTCAGGCCAGCCACGCCGCCACGCAGGAGATCAAAGAGGGTCGACCCAACGACCTGAAAGAGCGCCTCAAAAATGAGCCGCTCCTCGCGAGTGTTAAGGATCAGATGGAAGAGATCCTCGATCCCTCACTCCACACCGGCCGCGCCTCCCAGCAGGTCGTTGAATTCATTGAGGCCGAGGTCAGCCCCGTCCTTGAGCGACTTGCAGACTGCCTCGGCGCCGAGGGCGAGGTCAACGTTTGAGGTCTGCGCTCCCGCTCTTGCTGCTCGCTGCTTGCGCTGCGGCATCACAGGAGCCGAGCGCAGTTCTTCTTGAGACAGCGCCCACCCTGCGGGTGATGTCATTCAATCTGCGCTTCAAGGGCGGAGACAAGGCGCCCCATGATTGGGCGAGTCGTATGCCGCTCGCTGTCGAACAGATCGAGCTAGAGCGCCCTGACCTCATCGGAACTCAGGAGGGGCTGCGTTCGCAGCTCGTTGATCTTGAGCGTGAACTCGAGGGCTATCGTTGGGTGGGGCAGGGTCGCGAGGGAGGGAGCCACGGCGAGTACATGGCGATCTTCTACGCCACGGAGCGTCTGGAGCTCCTCGAATACGATCACTACTGGCTCTCGGACACTCCTGCGATCGTGGGCTCGAGCTCATGGGGGAACGAGGTCGTGCGCATGACGACCTGGGCTCGCTTTCGTGAGCGGGTGAGCGGCGAGCAGCTCATCCTCGTGAACACCCACTTCGACCACCAGGTCGAGGCGGCCCGCGTGAAGAGCGCCGCCTTGATGGCTGATCGAGACAAGCGCTTCGGTCGGCGCAGAGTGATCATGACAGGTGACTTCAACTGCGCTGGAGGATCGAGCGCTGCGTGGAAGACCTTGGTGAAAGACGGTCCTTATGAGGACACCTGGTTCACAGCCACGGAGCGGGGCCCATCCATTGACAGCTTTCATGGCTGGGGTCCGCCGCGTGAAGGAGAGCGGCGAATCGATTGGATCCTCCACCGCGGCGCTCTAGAGGTGATCTCATCGAAGATCTGCACTTATGGGCGCGATGGCCGCTGGCCTAGCGATCACTTCCCAGTCCTCTCAGAGCTGCGCCTCATGGAGTGATGAGGACGAACTTTGGCGCGTCGTTTGAAGGATGCCGCGCCTTAGGTCATCCTGCTCACTCACAAGCTCTGTGCGGAAGCCGCTCAGAGCTCTCATCGGCTTCAAAGAACCCTTATAGAGATGGCAAGAGACCTCAACGTCGCACTCATCGGCCAAGCCTTCATGGGCAAGGCTCACTCGAACGCCTGGAGTCAGGCGCCGCGCTTCTTTGACCTGCCGGTCAATCCCGTCATGCACACGGTGGCTGCGCGGAACGCAGAGACCTTGCCTGGCTTCGCGAAGCGCTTTGGATGGGCGAATACGAGCACCAACGCAAAGGCGCTCGCCCAGAACGATGAGATTGACCTCGTCGACATCTCTACGCCGAATGATTCGCACAGGATGTTCTCCGTCCAGATGCTCGAGGCGGGTAAGCACGTCGCGTGTGAGAAGCCGCTGGCGGGCACGCTCGCGGAGGCGCGCGAGATGCGCGACGCGGCGCGCAAGGCCAAGGAGTGCAAGACCTTCGTCTGGTACAACTACCGCCGCTGTCCCGCCGTGGCGCTGGCTTATAACCTGATCCGCTCAGGAAAGATCGGCGAGATCTACCACGTGCGCGCGAGCTATCTGCAGGGCTGGGGCGGTCCCGACACGCCGCTCCTCTGGCGCTTCCAGAAGGGGACCGCGGGCTCGGGTGCACACGGTGACCTGAACGCACACATCATCGATCTCGCGCGCTTCTTGACTGGCGATGAGATCACAGAGATCAACGGCGCCATCTGTAAGACCTTCATCAAGGAGCGCAAGCGCCTCGATGGGCCGGGCAAGGGGAAGAGCACCGTGGACGACAGCGTTCAGTTCCTCGCCAGCTTCAAGAAGGGAGCGACGGCGTCTTTTGAGGCGACGCGTCTCGCGGGCGGCCACTTCAATGACAACTCGATCGAGATCAACGGGAGCAAGGGCTCCATCCGCTGGTCGCTGGAGCGCTTGAACGAGCTGGAGTTCTACGACCTCTCAGAGGACGCGAAGACGCGCGGCTGGAGCAACATCATGGCTACTGACGGTGGCGCTCATCCTTACGCGGCCGCTTGGTGGCCGGAGGGGCACATCATCGGCTATGAGCACAGCTTCACGAACCAGGTCGCGGATATCTGCCGTGTGATGGGGCGTAGAAAGCCCGAGATCCCGCTGCCTGACTTTGAGGACGCTTATCAGACCCAGCGCGTGCTTGAGGCGGTGCTCATCGCAGCTAAGCGAAGAGAGTCGGTCAAGATGTCCGAAGTGAAGTAAAGTGTCCGGCCCGCTCAGCGCGGGCATCGCACAAGAACCTCAGCAGAACGGAGAATAGAATTCATGGCGCGTCCCCTTTGCCTCTTCACTGGTCAGTGGGCTGACCTCCCGATAGAGACCCTCGCTGAGAAGGCGCAGGGCTTTGGATACGAGGGCTTAGAGCTCGCCTGTTGGGGCGATCACTTCGACGTCCAGCGCGCGCTCAAAGAGGACGGCTACTGCGCCGCGCACTGGGAGCTCCTTCAGTCGAAGGGGATCCTCGCTTATGCGACCAGCACGCACCTCGTCGGTCAGGCCGTCTGTGACCTCATCGATGACCGCCACAAGGCGATCCTGCCTGACTATATCTGGGGAGACGGCGACCCGGAGGGGGTTCGTCAGCGCGCCGCGGAAGAGGTGAAAGACACGGCTCGCGCGACGCGCAAGTTCTTTGACTGCGCTCCAGAGCCGGTGAAGAGCTATATCGAGCGCCGCGGCTACTGTGTCGTGAACGGCTTCACGGGCTCGAGCATCTGGCACGCGCTCTATGGCTTCCCGCCCTTCTCTGATGGGCAGATTGAGGCAGGCTTCCAAGACTTCGCTGACCGTTGGATTCCTATCTTCGATGTCTTCCAAGAGGAGGGCTGCAAGTTCGCGCTCGAGGTGCACCCGACCGAGATCGCCTTTGACTCAGCGTCCTCACGTCGCTCTCTCGAGGCGGTAGACCACCACCCCGCGTACGGCTTCAACTTCGATCCCTCACACTTCGGCTATCAGCACGCGGACTATTTGGGCTTCATCAAGGAGTTCGCCGACAAGATCTACAACGTCCACGTCAAAGATGTCTGGTGGTCAGATAAGCCCGCAGACGCTGGCGTCTTCGGCGGCCACGCGGCCTTCGGGACAAATGGACGCTATTGGGAGTTCGCCTCACCGGGCCGCGGCAAGATCGACTTCGAGGGCATCATCCGTCAGCTCAACCACTGCAATTACGACGGCCCGCTGACGGTCGAGTGGGAGGATTGCGGCATGGACCGTGAGCACGGGGCCACTGAGGCTGCAGAGCTCGTGAAGCGCCTCGACTTTAAGCCCTTCATGGGCGCCTTCGACGCAGCCTTCAGCGAAGACTAAGCTAAGTCGAGGGGAGCTCTTGAACAGGCTCTCTGCTTTCTTCAGGGTCTCTCTCTTGAGCAGCCTTCGTCACAGACGAGGCGGCGAAATTCCACCCCTTCTCTCTTCAAGACAATCTCAGATGAGCGCAGACAACCAGGGCGTGATGCCCAAACTCTCGATCCTCATGTTCCTCCAGTTCTTCATCTGGGGGACCTGGTATCTGAGCGTGAGCCTCTTCATGTACGACAACGGGATGGGAGATGTGCGCTACTACGCGTACACCGCGGGCCCCTTGGGCGCGATCATCGCTCCATTCTTCACGGGCCTCATCGCTGACAGGTTCTTCAACACAGAGAAGGTCCTCGCGTTTCTCTTTCTCCTCGGAGGAGCCTTCATGCTGCTCTTACCGGTCGTGGGGGGGCTCGACGGGACGGCGATCGCAACGCAAGGAGAGCTCGTCACAGGGATGCAGGTCGAGTTTCTCGGGAGCACTTGGGTGAAGGGCGAGCTCTTCAACTGGATCATCCTCGCTCACATGCTGTGCTATATGCCGACCCTCGGACTTACGGCTAGCCTCTCTTTCCACCACCTCCCCAAAGGCAGCACTCAGTTTCCGATGGTGCGCCTCTGGGGGACGATCGGTTGGATCGTCGCTGGCTTTACGATCGCCTTCGCCTTGCGCGGGACGGACGCCGCAGGCGAGATCTTGAAAGGAGAGCTGCGCCCGGAGCAGTTCCAGCTCGGCGGGATCGCCTCGATCCTCTTGGGTCTCTTCTGTTTCTCCTTGCCCAAGACGCCGGCGCCCAAGAAGGGGCAGCCTGTCGACTGGGGGACCCTGTTCTTGGTCGACGCGTGGAAGCAGCTCTTACGTCCAAGCTTCGCGATCTTCATGATCGGCTCCTTCCTCGTCTGCATTCCCTTGGCCGCTTATTACGCGAGCCTTCAACAGCAGATGGAGGCGATGGAGTTCTCCAATATCGCTGGCTGGAAGAACGTCGGGA
>JAPKBY010000189.1 GCA_028823185.1 Planctomycetota bacterium | reverse complement strand
TGCGCAGGACCTCTTCGAGATAAGCGTCTTCCCCCATCTCATCCTCGAGCATCTCAAAGGAGTCACCCATCGAATTCGTAGGGGTGAGCGTTCCCTGCTCGATGAGCTCTCGGAACATCTCCACCGAGAGCCGTCTACGCTCGTCTTGCTCCTGATCGACCTTTGTGGTCGTGCAGGCCATGAGCGAGATCAGGGCAAGGGAGGCATAGAGGGGCTTCAAGGGAGACGTTCTCATGTGCGCGTTGGCGTACCAAGCATACCGAGACCAGCCATCTGATACCTAACTGAAGTGTCGATCAGACGAGGAGCCATCAGCCTCCCGCGGATCACTTCTTGTTGATCTCGATCTCGACGTAAGCAGTCACATCTTCGATCTGAGCGCCTTTACGCGAGCTAATGCGCTTCCATACGCTGTCATAGCCCTGTCTCTTCATGATCGCTGAGCACGCATCTCTGACCCTATTCTCTGCTAGGTTCATGAGCCGAATCCCCTCTGCAGAGTTTGGATCGATCTTATTGCGCTTGATCTTCTTAGCCTCAGGAGTGATCGCGACGAGCCTGTCGAAGTCGACGAGAGCCGGCTTCTTGATCTGACGGGCCTCTCGGACCCCACAGATGGAGTCTCCGGCCTCCACGACCCAATCAACCTCTATTAGGAGCTGTTGAGGATGGTCGAGAGGCAACTCAACAGGCATGGCAGCCCCTAGGAGAGCTACGAGAGCTAAAGGAGCGAGAGCCCCAATGAATCGGCCTGACCCAGAGGTCAGAAGGAGAGTTACGGTGCGTAATTTCACGGTGAAGAAAGTCATCTATCTGCGTTCTGCGTTCTCGGGGAAGCCCTCATGGGCTTCCGAAGGACTGATTAGTATGCCTGTCGTGTTCTACAACACGGTAATGTTCGATCAAAAATGCTGCCTATGCTGCCTCAGTGGCCCTTAGCGCCCCATTCTCAGCCCCCTTTTTGCTCACAGCAAAAAGGGCAACTCTAGGACATCGTCTCTTCATACATCTTTCGGACCAGAAAGCCCGTATTTCTGGGGCCGACCTGCGCATTCGACACGGAACAAAAACGAGGGCCGAGGCGCTGACGCCTCGACCCTCGTTGAATCTATAAGTTAGAGACTAGGCCTTAACAGCGTCCCTAGCATCCATCACTTCTTGGCGCATCAAGCGCACCTTACCGCGGTCATCCACGTTCGTGATGACGACCTCGACAGAGTCACCAGTGCTGACCACATCGTTGACGTTCTCCACGTACTCGGTTGAGAGCTCTGAGATGTGAAGGAGGCCTTCAACACCGGGCAGGATCTCAACAAAGGCGCCGAAGTCACGGATGCTCTTAACCGTACCCGTGTACTTGGCACCGATCTTCGGTGTCTCACAGGTCGCTTGGATGCGGGCCATGCAGCCAGCAACTTTCTTAGCATCAGTTCCGAAGACCTGAACATTGCCGTTGTCGTCAATGATCGAGACGCGAACACCGAACTCCTCTTGGAGGCCTTTGATGTTCTTGCCGCCAGGCCCGATCAAGAAGCCAATCTTCTCAGACGGGATCTTGATGGCTTCGAAGCGGGGCGCGTGATCTGCGACGTCTGCACGAGGACGGTCAACGACTGCGAGCATCTCCCGGAGGATGTGCTTGCGGCCTTCGCCTGCCTGCGCCAGGGCCTCTTCGAGCAAGGCGCGACTGACGCCCTTGATCTTGATGTCCATCTGCAAGGCGGTGATGCCGAGTCCTGAGCCGGCGACCTTGAAGTCCATGTCACCGGTGTGATCCTCAGAGCCTTGGATATCGGAGAGGATCGCGACGCGGTCCCCTTCCTGCACAAGGCCCATGGCGATACCTGCGACGGGCTGCTTCACGGGGACGCCCGCGAGCATCATCGAGATGCAACCACCGCAGACGCTCGCCATCGACGAGGAGCCATTCGACTCCGTGATGTCTGAGTTGATGCGAATGGTGTAAGGGAAGTCCTCTTTTGAAGGCAAGACAGCCTGGAGCGCGCGCTCAGCGAGCATTCCGTGACCGATCTCGCGACGACCCGGGCCCATGATGCGACGAGTTTCGCCGACGCTGTAGGGAGGGAAGTTGTAGTGAAGGTAGAAGTTCTTGCGATACTCCTCCTCGATGCCGTCGATGATCTGCTCATCGTCGGGTGTGCCCAAGGTCACAGAAACAAGCGCTTGGGTCTCACCGCGGGTGAAGAGCACAGAGCCGTGGTGCTGCTGGACATAGTCCGGAACGATCCAGATGTCTCGGATCTCGTCGCTCTTGCGACCATCCGTTCTCTTGCCGTTCAGGATAGTTTCGCGCTCGCATTGGCCTTTGAGGCTTCTGAATGCTGCTTTATAGCCGCTCTTCTTGGCGGCGAGCTCGTCCTCATCACTGATTCCAGAGGTCAACTCTGCGAGGCACTGATCACGAACCACGTTCACAGCGGCGTCACGAGCGTGCTTACCGGTCGTGTAGCTCGCCTCTGTGATTCGATCAGCCCAAGGGGCCACGGCTTCAATAGAGGCTGTGTCCTTCTCCGGAACGGTGTGCTCAACAGGCGTCACATCGACAGCTGCAATGAGCTCGTTAGCCAGGCTGATGAGCTCCTTGATCACGCTGTGAGCGAGCTCGAGGGCGTCAATCATCTCTGCCTCTGAGAGCTCATCTGCGCTGGCCTCAACCATTGCGATGCCGTCATTGTGACCGGCGACGATGAGGTTCAGGGTGGAGTTATTGCGTAGATCATTGTCGGCGCAGAACGCTTTCAGCTTACCGTCAATCATTCCGATACGGGTCGCTGCTAGCGTCGTCTCGAAGGGAAGGCCGGCTAGGCGAACCGCGGTGAAGGCGCCGATCATGGCAGCGATGTCTGTGTTGTTAACGCCGTCATAACCGAGGGCGTGGGTCATCACCTGGACCTCATCCATGTAGCCTTCAGCGAACATCGGCCTGATGGACCGGTCGATGAGGCGCATCGTGAGGATCTCCTTGGTCGTGGGGCGTCCTTCTCGCTTGAAGAAGCCGCCAGGGATCTTGCCTGCAGCTTGAGTCTTCTCGCGGTAGTCGCAGGTGAGGGGGAAGAAGCTGGGCTCGAAGCGCGGCTTCGCTGCGCAGACGGCGGCGAAGGCGCTCGAGTCGCCGATGGTGCAGACCACGCCACCTTGCGCTTGACGAGCCATTTGGCCCGTGGAGAGGGAGATTCGAACGCCGGCGATCTCGCGCTCGACGGTCGTGGGTTGAACTATATTGTTACTCATAATTTGATTTCGCTTTTATCGCTTTGCTTTTGTTTCGCTTTGCTTTCGCTTTCGCTTTTTTGGCGCGACACCTACTTTGGCGCGCGCATCGCTTGGTTTCGTTTCCTATCTGGTTCTCTATCGACCGCCCCTCCATCCGGAGAGCCAGTCACACCGCGCAAGAGGGGCAATGGCCCATTACGCGGAGAAAAGACGCCAGCCTCGTTATCTTCTGAGGCCTAAGCGCCCAATCAGGCTGTTGTAGCGGTCCGGCTGTGTGTTGCGCAGATAGCGCAACAAGCGGGTCCGCTGTCCGACCATGGACAAGAGGCCTCGACGGGTGCCGAAGTCCTTCTTGTGCACCTTCAGGTGCTCAGTGAGGCCGTGGATGTGCTCGGTGAGCAACGCGACTTGCACTTCCGGCGAGCCGGTGTCTCCCTCAATGAGGGCGTATTCTTTGACGACTTCCGCTTTGCGGTCGTGAGTGATGGCCATCTCTTGAACTCCTATTCGATGGTTTCGCTCGTCGCCTTGCCGTGGTTCCAGGGGGAGTCCCCCAGATCCGCGGTGCGCTAGTGCCGCTGCTCAGCGGGCAAACCTAGCAGTAAAGGCTGCTGCCTTTGTGCGATTCGAGCGCGAGTAGTCTATCGAGCGGACCCAGAGGAGCAAGCCTCTAGGCGATAACACTCAAAAAGAAGCCCTCAGCGCCCCCCTTGGAGGCCAAGGGCTATGAGTGGTCGTTTTTATAGACCAGGACGAGTCGTCCTAGCGGGCATGCAATCCATCATCTCGCGAGCGATCTCACCACAGCAGTGCTCAATCAGGCTTTCGGTCGTGAGGTAGCGATTCTGCATCAGACTCATGTCGAGCACTGAATCGTATCGTGCGCCCCAGAGCTCGGTCCCCATCGGATCCATCGAGTCGATCATCCAAGCGTCGATCGTCACGCTCAACTTGCGGTCTGTCTTCCACATGCTCATATCCCACTGCTTGACCACGAGACGTAAGACTGCATCTTCGCCGAGTGTTCCAGGGCTATAGCTTGCGGGGATCGGTGTACCGACACTGCTCGCCGTCTCGTCCATACCCTCTAGATTCGAGGCGATGAACTCCGGAGAGAGCGGGCTGTACCTGCGGCGGACGAGCGCCTCCGCGAACGCGGACTGAAGGCCCTGGCTAGGAACCGAACCAACGTTCTCATCGACCATGACTGGCGCGATGACGATGTCGACGGGGCTCTTTGCCGCCATGCCTCCCTCTGAGTAGAGCTCTCTCACCGAGGTGCCAGGGATCTCGGGGAGATTCCTGCAGGCGCTGATGGCGAGGACGGGGAGGAGAAGGAGAGAGAGTGTGGCTTTGTTGT
>JAPKBY010000188.1 GCA_028823185.1 Planctomycetota bacterium | reverse complement strand
TGCTTTCTCGGCGCGCAGCTCTTCTGAGCTTGCGAGCGCGAGCTCAAGCTCATGGGCTTCTGTCGCGTCGAGCTCTCCCAACACATAGGCCGCGAGCTTCACTGAGAGTTCATTCATATCTTTGTCTTGTTCGTGCATCACGCACCTCCGCTAGTTGTCCGAATGTTCATATTTGTTTGTCCGCTCTCGCCCAGGATCGGGCCTAGGTGTACGGCGAGGGCCTTGAGCCCATCGCTGATGAGCCAGCCGATCGTCCCGACCTTCTTGCCCGTCACCTCTGCGATGTCGCGATAGCTCTTTTCTTCAAAGAGCCGCAAGGTGAGGACCTCACGCTGCTCCATCGGTAGCGCCGCGATCGCAGCGCGAACTGTCCCTTGTGTGTCTTCCAATTCAACCTCCGGTGCGCGCTCTGGCGCAGTCTCTGGGGCCGCCGCTGCGCGCTCGCGCGCGCGCCGTCGGCCTTCTGTTTTGATCATGTCCATACATCCATTCCTTACTACTTTATGGAGCCATGCGCTCAAGACGCGCCGCTCAGCCTCGGGGTCCCCGGTCACATCAACCGGCATCACCAAGCCACCGCGCGCGAGCTTTAGGAGAGAGTCCTGAACGACGTCTTCGGACCCGCCGCACACACCTAGGAGCGCTCTCGCGTGCCTGATGAGCCCAGCCTCATGTCGTCTGACTAGCTCAGTAAATGCAGCGACCTCACCATCCGACCAAGCGCTCAAGAGCGCCCCATCTGATCTCTCTTGTGACTTGTCTGCTTCTTCCTTGTTCATGTGCACCATCGCTTAGCTTCCTCTGAACGCCGCTGTCACAGCGACTCTTGGCAGAAAATGGATCTTTCTTCAAGAGAGTCTAAGAGAACGGGGGCGCGACCCTTATGAATCGCGCCCCCGCTTGAAATATTGGCCCTTACTGACTTAGTAGAGCGGAGCGTGATAGGCCCCAGACCAGCCTGCTTCGACTAACCATGGGTCATGAAGCGGCACTGACACCCCATTAGAGAGCGCAGAGTGAGCCTCTCTAGAGTTATAGAGGCTCACAGCGGCGCACCTCTCTAGTGGCGCTCCCGTCGCACAGCTATCGCATTCAAGATCACTTCGGTCACCAAAGCCCTCTCCAGCTAAAAAGCCAAAGAGCGCGATGACGAGCATCGCAAAGCCTCCAGGCTGCCTATTCAAGCGCAGCTCCCTTAGTTGCCCGCGAACAATTTCACGTGTCGTCATGAGTACCTCCGTTGCTAACGAGGGTCAGAGCGACCCTCACGGATTTGGGTCCGGACTGGGCTCTCTAGAGGGGCAGGAAACCGAGGGAACAGACAAAAACCTCATTTAAAGGCCTCCTAAGCGTCCCATTCACGAAACAGGGCGGCCACTCTCACGAGTGACCGCCCTAGTTGTTCTCACCCTAATTAGAGCTCTAGTCTTCCCTAGAGCCGATCAGGATCTTCACGAGCGCGTCAATATCAATGACGGTCGGAACGCTGGGATCATTTGAGTTCAGAGTGATTGAGGTGAAGTTGAGGTTCTCAGCCGCATCACGCGCCTGAAGAATTCGACCACCCGCCGTGTCGAGAGCTGCGTTACGCAGCTCATCTCTGAGCGCCTCGGCCATAGCCACAGCGAGGTTTCCATCTGCCACCAGCACCTCGTACTCAGCGTCTGCTTCGGCTCGCGTGCGCAGGTCATACTCACCGGCTGCACCAAGCACACCGGCGACCTTGACCTGGTTGACCGAATGAGCCGATTGAAGCTGCTTATCCCATGTCGCGATGAGCTCCTTCACGTCAGCCTCTGTCTCCTTCTCAATCTTACCCGTCTTTGCGAGGGCCTCTTCAACAGCCTGCTTGCTCTTCTCAAGGAGAGTGAGCTGCTGCTTGAGCTGTCGATCTTGAAGCTTCTGCTCATAAGCGTCTGGGAAGCGCACTGCCCGAACGAGCAATCTGTCAGGGATGATGTGGAACTTCTTTAATGCACGAGCGAGGACGGGGAGCGTTGACTCGGCGCGCGCTAAGCGGATCTCTGTGTCGACGAAATCTTCCGGTGTCAGCTGCGCGAGCTCCTCTCTCAAGACGCTCTGCACTGTCGAGACCACGCGGTCACGATAGGAGTTCTGCAGGCCTTCAGAGACGATGCTGTGGGCCTCATCGGGGATGATCCGATAGGTCATCGTCACGTCCAAGGCGGCCGTGTTGTTGTCCTTGGTTCGGATGTCCAACGGAGGCCTGCGCTGCGAGTTGATCGAGCTCACCTCAAAGATGCCTCTGCCTGACTCGATCGCTGCCGTAGAGCTGAAGGTCAAAAAGTGGGTGCGTCGATCCAGAAGGTGCCATTTATGAATGCCCATGACTCCGACATGAAAGCCGGGCTCATAGTCCTCCTCTTGAATACCTCCAGAGCCCCAGAGGCTCTGGCGTACTCCGATCTCACCCGGGTTGATCTTCTCAAGAAGGCCCATCGAGATGACCCCCAAGAGCGCGCCAATCACGATGACTGAACAAAAGAAATTAATGAGCCTCATTCTGCACCTCCTGCTTTCTTCGCATCTTCCATAAGTGACGCTCCATCACGCGAATCGACGTGCTCTAGTCGCTTTGGAGAGGCGTCGCGGTTGTAAGGGACCAGGGTAAATTCGATGTCTGCCAGCTTGGCGATCAAGGCTTCGCGAACGACGACCTCGCCGCGCTTCTCGAGGGCCTCGGCCCTAGCCAAGATGCCCTCTGCTTCCTTCGTGTACGTCGCGACCATTCCGCGAGACTTTTGAACGAGCTGTGAGTTCTCAGCCTTCGCGTTGAAGCCCTTCACGACCGCATAAGCGTCGGCTGCTTTCTCAAGCTGAATCTGGTCCTGCTCCGCGTTAAGCAGGGCCTTTGTGAGCGTGCCTTTCAGGCTCTGCCACTCGATCTCTTTGTCTTTCGTCGCCGTGGCGAGCAGACGCTCACGCTCGTTCAAGAGCCGGCTCTCCTCTTCTCGCTGCTTCTCGACCTCTTGGTCTGCGACCTTTCTATCTTCAATCGCCTGCTCATATTCCACGTCAAATCGCGGCTTCGGACAGATCACCTGAATGATGTCGACGCCGTGCTCGGCGAGCATCTCCCGGAGGCGGTCTTCGCTCGCGATCCGTGCAGCTTGATAGCTGGTGGGGTCAGCGACCTCAACAGCCGAATACTTTCCGAACTCGTCCCTCAAGACAGAGCGGGCGAAGGCTTTGATCCACTCGCGCTTGAAGCCGTCATCGGGTCCAGAGTCATCGAGGGTTGTGCCAGCGTCGCCGGGAATGATCGCGTATTGGATCTCGAGCTCGTCAAAGGAGAAGTTAGAGCCATCCTTGGCTCGCACCGTGAGGAAGGGCACATGGTTGTGGCTGATCGCTCTGTTGCCCTTCATGTCGAACTTCTGCGGAGTTCGGTCCAGCTTGAAGACCTCTTCAAGGAAGGGAATGTAGATCTGATAACCAGGCGTCGTGACGACCGTGCGGTTACCCGTCACATAGTTCATCTTCACGGCGACCTGCTCAGCAGAGACGCTGACGACGCCCATCTTCCCCATGGCGGCCATGAGCGCGGCGACTCCGAGCGCGAGCACGACGACGCCCGCTTTGAACCCCTCTTTTGCCTTGGCTGCTAACTCAGTGAAGTCAGGGTTGTTCGGATTGATTGTCTTCATATTTATTTCCTCTTTTGGCGGACGGGAGTCCGCTAAGGCCGGAATCCTACCGAATCGGAGCACACGTTGACCCGATGGATGCCTCTACGGCCTCAATCGGTAGAAATTCAATCCATAGGGCCGATTGCCCGATGCCACCCTCTCGGCGAGAATCCCTACGCAATGATGACCTTCGACCCTGACGCTGCCGCGCTCCCCGAGAGCGGGCTCTTTGGCCTCCCCATAAATAAGGAGGACTCTGCGGTCCACGTGATCGCGGCCCCCTTCGATGCGACGAGCTCTTATGGAGACGGCGCAGCAGAAGGTCCGGACGCCATCTATCGTGCCTCTCACCAGGTCGAGCTCCACGACCCTATGGCGGGAGACCCGTGGCGCAGCGGTATCTACTACCTCCCCGATGACGGCTCGATCGCTGGATTCAATGAGGAGGCACGACCCCTCGCGAAAGAGATCCTCGCAGCAGGAGGAGCGGGAGATGACCCCGAGCTCCTCCGCTCCCTCTCAAGAGTGAACGCACTCAGCGAACGGATGAATACTGAGGTCTACCTTCGCACGAGCGCCGCCTTTGACGGTGGGCGCTCGCCCATCATCCTCGGCGGTGATCACTCGGTTGCCTTCGGAGCCGTGCGAGCCGCCGTTGAACGCCACCCAGGGCTCGGTCTCCTGCACATTGACGCACACGCTGATCTCCGCGCGGCCTATGAGGGCTTCACTTGGTCGCATGCTTCGATCCTCTACAACTTGACCTCGGAGTTAGAGACGCTCGGTCCCGTACTTCAGGTCGGTCTTCGCGACCTCGGCCAAGCGGAGCATGAAGAGATCAGCGCACACCCTGACCGCCTACGCGCCGTCTTCGACTCCGACTGGTCACGCGCGCGGCTAGAGGGGCGTGACCTCGCCGCCTACATTCGGGACTCGCTCGCCTTCTTGCCGGAGACCGT
>JAPKBY010000187.1 GCA_028823185.1 Planctomycetota bacterium | reverse complement strand
GCTGCGTGATAGAGCATGTGCTCCATCGTGACGTTGACCGTAGTCTCAAGCCCCTGCACAACGGTGGCCACAGAGTCCCCAACCAAGATCACGTCGACGCCAGCATCATCAAGGAGGCTAGCCATCAGATGGTCATAGGCTGTGAGCGCTGCGATGCGCTGCCCAGACTCTTTCATGCGGCGCAGGCCGCGGGTGGTAACTTTGCGTTCGATCGGATCTGAGGGAGTGCTGCTCATCTTGAACTCTCTGGTTGGTGGACCCCCAAGAGCGCTCGCGCTGCTCTAGCGCCGTCTGTTGCGGAGGTCATGATGCCCCCAGCGTATCCTGCTCCCTCACCTACGGGAAAGAGGTTCGTAAAACCCCTGGCTGTCATGCGCTCAGGGTCCCGTGGCATCCTCACAGGGCCGGAAGACCGAGTCTCAACGCCAACGATTATGCCGGAGGCCCCTGCATAGCCGGGGATCTGTGAATCGAAGCGCATGAGACCTCCTGCGATCTTCTCCTTCAGTTCTGCCGGCAATAAAGAATCAATGCGAGCTGGGCGAGTCCCGAAGGGATAGGTGCTATGTGGAGTGTCGGCGCTCTTTGTGCCAGATAGAAAATCGCTCGCGCGCTGCGCTGGAGCGGTGTAATCACCACCGCCCGCCAGGAAGGCGGCTCGCTCTAGAGCTTCCTGATATTGAACTCCCCAAAATGCGGGTGCGCCCACAGGCGGCAAGACAGTCCCGACGACAGCTGCGTTTGCCCACCCTGTTGAGTGAGAGGAGTTGCTCATGCCATTGGTGCACACGAGGCCTTCACTCTGAACGCTGGCCACGATTCGGCCTCCCGGGCACATGCAAAAGCTATGCGCCCCTACCCCTCTCGCGACCAACTCATAAGACGCCGCGCCCAAGCGCTGCACCAGCTCTTTGCTCCCATAGCGGCCGCGGTCGATCAACTCTTGCGGATGTTCAATCCGCACGCCGACCTGAAAAGGCTTCGCTTCAAATTCGACCCCGCGCTCGCTGAGCATTCCCCAAGAGTCCCTAGCGGAATGCCCCGTCGCCAGGATCACAGCATCACACTCGATCTCACCCTCACTCGTCACGACGCCTCGAATCTCCCGCTCCACAGAGTGATCGATGACGAGATCCTCCATGCGAACCCGCCAAAGAAATTTCACGCCCGCGTTCTCTAGCCGACGACGCAGATTCTTCAAGACGACATACAGTCGGTCCGTGCCGACATGCGCGCGTGAGTCAAAGCAGATGTCTTCTGGGGCGCCGGCATCCACCAGCTCCCTAAGAACGGGCCACTCAAGCGGATCGTCAGTTCGCGTGTAGAGCTTCCCGTCCGAATAGGTGCCGGCCCCGCCTTCCCCGTAGAGCAAATTCGACTCAGTTCGAGGAACGCGACTGCGGTGAAAACCCACGACATCCTTGCCCCTCTCGTCTAGCGAGGCGCCCCTGTCGATCACGGTCACCTCACAGCCGGCGAGCGCCAGAGGCAGCGCGGCGAAGAGACCAGCTGGCCCCGACCCCACCACGACGACCCTTCGAGGGCGGAGCCCCGCGAGGTCTTGCGGCAAAAATCCGACCGTAGAGGGAGCCTCAACAGCCTTTCCAGACTTGACCGCCCTGCTCAAAGCGGCTCCGCGATGTCCACCTGGGCACACACAGTCGGCGTGAACGACGAATCTTGCTGGCCGCCCGCCCCGGCGTCCCCGTAGATCCAGGGAGCGCCTAACGATCTTGAAGCCCAAGAGCGCTGCGCCAGAGAGCCCGATTCGCTTGGCCGCTGCCTCGCGAACATCCTCCAAGGGAGCGTCAACAGGGACCTGCAATCCCATCACCCTCCAGGTCTTCTGTCCGGAATCTCCTGCGCTTTGTGAACTCACATCCATGATCCTACTGGTAACCGAGGCCCAAGCGGAGGAGGATGCTACCCCGTGACTAAAGATCCCCTACAAGAACTGCTGGAAGACACCGACAGAGACGCCATCCTCGGCGCCGCTCCTGTCGTTGCTTACGACCCCCAACAAGACGGCCCGGAGTTCCTCTCTGCCATCTCAGATGCCGCCTCAACTCGCGCCAGGCTGACGAGAAGAGGTCGGGACCATGGGCACATCGCCGTGCTGAACGACGAGGCGGCCGAAAGGGTAGACATTGACCTAGCCCTAAAGCGCTGGCGATCTGCACGGCCAGTCGTCCTGAGAGGCGCCTTCGCTGAAGCCATCCCCAGCGCGGAGGCAGGAGTAGAGCTCTACGAGCAGATGAAGGCCGCCCCCGACCTGAACGCGTGGAGCAGTGCGCACGAGTTACCCTGCGGATTGAGCCCCGTCAACGAGGGCCTCTCCTATGAGGACCCGGAGAGAGATCTCGCGAAGATGGGATTCTCTGACCCAGAAGACAACCTCGGCGCTGCATGGATGAAGCTCGCCAAGCTCTCAACACATCCGGAAGACGAGTCCCTGCGACTCCGCCTCGGCTTCGGCCGCGAAGGCCTCGATGACGCCTCGCCACAGCTAGAACGCCAGCGGGTCGTCTCTCAACTCGGGAGGACGCTACTCCCGGGCATGGAAGAGATTTGCGCGAACAAGCGAGTGAACACTTTTATCTCAAAAGCCCTGCGGGGCACAGCGCTCCTCACTCAACCCCTCGCCTACTGGAACAGACCTGAAGGAGGCGCCCTCTTCCACCATGACGCCTTCGGCGAGAACTCCCCAGCGGGACAGCGCGGGGTGCTCTACGTCCAAACACATGGAGAGACCCTCTGGCTCGCGCTCTCCATAGACGACCTCGTCTCGCGTGTCGCTGAAATGACAGACGCCATGATCCTTGGGGACCTTCAAGAGATCAGAGAGAAGCTCTTCCCGGAAGACGGCCTGCAGCCTCTTTTGGTGATCCTTGACGATGAAGAGCTCCTACGAGAAGAGCTCGGAAAACCGGGCTGCGGAAAGCTCGCTGCCCTCGTCAACCATGGGCCGTCATTCACAGCGTGGCTGGCAGACTCAGGTCACGCCTGCATGCTTGGTCCTGGCGACGGCATCTTGCTTCCCAACCACGGCGTACATCACACCTGCATGCACTCCGTTTTCTGCATGAGCGACCACACGACCTACGCTATCTCCATGGCCATCAGGCTTGATGAAGAGCCCCCTACTGGCTCTCGTTAAAATCGCGAACTGATCACCGATGCCCCCCACACCTGCCCGAGGCCGCAGCGCCCCTCCTGTCCCCAAGGAACTAGCTCGAGCCCTAGGCGACCAAGGCGTAGACCCCTCCGCGGTCTTAGATCTCTCGGACGAATCTGAGGCTTCGGCTGCTCGCCTCTGCACGATCACTCCTGGAGAGCTACCCACAGAGGAGCGGCTCACAACCCTCAGGCAACTTGCAGGCGATCACGTCTCCACGGACGGACACCTCTTCATCCATTTAGCTGGGCGTCGACCGGACACAGAGCTCGCGCGCTGGCGAAATGGCCTCTGGCCAAATTTCCACGTCGGCACGCGCTACATCTTTGAGCCAACGGGCGACATCACAAAGACTCTGCTCCACGGCCCTGCTCGGCTAGAGGGGCCACCCGCAAAGCCGGGTTCGATTCGAGTCGGAGAGCTGCTCTGCGCTCGGACCTGCGACCACGTCAGATCTCCAGAGCTCACAGCGCTCAAGTTCGACACCAACGCCGCCGCCTGGAATGGAAACCCCAGCAAAGCTGACTACCTACACCATCGCTGGATGAGAAAGTTTGTCGCCCGCTTCACCCCCAAGCGCGGGCACAAGCGAGTCTTGGATTTTGGCTGCGGCGCAGGCTGGGTTGGCATTGAAGCCTCCCTTCACCAGGGCGCAGAGCAGTTGAGGTTTTTCGACCCTAGCCCCGAGATGGTGCGAATCTCAACCGAGAACGCAAAGGCGGCGGGAGTCCTCGACGCAGCCGGAGCTACGGGATTCGGCGAAGAGCCCCCTTACCCCAACGCGGAAGATGAAGCCTTCGACTTAGTCTTGTCCTCAGGAGTCCTCTCCTTCGCTAGAGACAGAGAGGCCTGGTATGACGGCCTCGCGCGAACAGTCAGGCCCGGGGGCACCCTCGTCTTCGGCGACCTCAACCCCAGCTCTATTGGAATGCGCAAGCGGCGCCATAAAAAGCCCATGCTCCCGATCCGTGAGCTCGCTGCTGTACCTAGAGATGAAGCGCGCGCGGCCATGGAGGCGCGAGGCTTCAGATGTGAAGAGAGCTGCGGCTACCAGCTCACCGACCCGGTCCCCCAGCTCCTGCACCTTGATGCCACGCGCCTAAATGGCGCTCTGGCTCACCCTCTCTCCTGGTGCAACCGACTCGCATCAGGAATCGACCGCGCCGCCGGCGGACCGCTCAAGCCGCTCTTCGACAGCTGGGTGATGCGCTTCGTTCGAGAGTCTTAGGGCTTAGGCTTTTGGCGGAACAGCGAAGTCGATCAGCTTCGCCAGCGTCGAGCGCAGCTCAGTTCTTGGAACGATAGCGTCCACATGCCCCTTCTCTAGCAGGAACTCTGAGCGCTGGAATCCCGGAGGGAGCTCCTGCTTAATCGTTGTCGCGATGACTCGTGGCCCCGCGAAGCCGATCAATGCTCCCGGTTCGGCAAGCACCAGATCGGTGACCATGGCGAATGAAGCGGTGACTCCACCGGTCGTCG
>JAPKBY010000186.1 GCA_028823185.1 Planctomycetota bacterium | reverse complement strand
GGCAGACGCTCCTGGGATCTCGGACGTTGATGGGCTCTCCAATGATCTGGTCGGGTTTGACCTGACCTATGCCTGGGGCGGGCACGGACATGGACACGGGGACTGTTGGAGCGTCGGTGGGGAGTATTTGAGCTTCTCAGGTGACCTCTCTGCAGAGGAGGATGAAGGCCTCTCCTTGGTCGATGTCTACAGGTCGAGGGTCAGCGGCTGGTATGCCTTCGCGGATCATCAATATGAAGACACCAAGAGCTATGGGGTGATGGTCTCGGCTTTCGAGCACCCCGAGGCTGGCGGTGAGGAGGATCTGGAGGCGACCCTTTACCACACCTGGAACCTCTCTGACGCGACGCGCGTCCGCCTGGCGCTCGTTCACCGCGACTCGGATGGGGATGAGGATTCATTCGCGGGGGTCCTTCAGCTGACAGGATTCTTCGGGGATCACGGGCACGCCCACGCTCACGCTCACTCGCACTGATCGGCTTCAGAAATCAGGTCTCCTTCGCTGTGGAAGGTGGGTTGACGGTGCTCTAGCATCTGTAGTTCATGCCGCGCACAACTCCCTTTCACAGCCGCACCTCCTCCCTCATGCAGAGCATGTCCTGGAAGGAGTGGGCGGGCTATGCAGTTCCCTCTTGCTATGACGCGCATTCGGAGCGCGAGTACTTCGCCATTCGGCAGTCTGCTGGGTTGCTCGATGTCACTCCGCTCTATAAATACGAGGTGACGGGCCCCGACGCCGCCCGCTTTCTCTCGCGGGTCTGGACGCGCGATATCACGAAGCTGAAGCCGGGGCGCGTCGTCTACGGCTGCATGTGTGACGGTGATGGCAAGGTCTTGGATGATGGGACGATCGCTTACATCGGAGAGGACGCTTATCGCGTGACTTCATCAGAGGCGTGGCTCGGGTGGTTTGATCGTCACTCGCGCGGTTATGAGGTGGAGATCGAAGACTCTACGGATCGCATCAGCGCCCTCGCTCTGCAAGGCCCTTTCTCGCGCGACATCTTGAAGGCCGTCACGGACTGTGACCTCGACTCGATGCGCTTCTTCGGGACGGCGGCGTGCAAGCTGGCCGGAGCCGATGGCCGCATCACTCGCACGGGCTACACCGGCGACCTCGGCTATGAGCTCTGGGTCGCGAACGCTGACGCGGAGCGCGTCTATGACGCCATCCTGGAAGCTGGCGCACCTTACAACTTAGAACCCATCGGGCTCGACGCCTTGGACGTCTCGCGCATCGAGGCCGGCTTTGTCTTGCAGGGCATCGACTATGTCTGCGCACAGCGCTGTGTCATCGAGGCGCGCAAGTCGACGCCTGAAGAGGCCGGGCTGGGCTGGACGGTGAACCTCGATCGCGAGGGCTGGATCGGGAGGGAGGCCTTGCTCCGTGAGCGCGAGGTCGGACCCAAGTGGGGCCTCGTCGGCTTAGAGCTCGACTGGGCTGAGCTGGAGCGTCTCTATGCCGAGTACAACTTGCCGCCGCACCTCGCGCCAGTGGCTTGCCGCAGCGCAGTCCCTGTCTATGTCGCGGGCGGCAAGCAGGTCGGTCAGGTCACCTCGAGCACTTGGTCGCCGACCTTGAAGAAGTATCTAGCGCTCGGGCAGGTGCACGCGGAGCACGCCGCTATCGGCACGAAGCTCAAGGTCGAGTACACCGTGGAGTTCGAGCGACGTGAGCTGACGGCGACCGTGGTGAAGCGGCCCTTCTTTGATCCGGAGCGCAAGACCTTCACGCCCAACGCCCAGCCCAAGGAGGGCGCCTGATGGCCATGCTCGGATCCGATCAGAACCCTTATGACTCCATCGTCGTTGGTGGCGGTCATAACGGACTCACAGCCGCTGCCTATCTCGCGCGCGCGGGACGCAAGGTGCTCGTCTTGGAGCGCCGCCACCTCGTCGGCGGAGCCGCCGTCACAGAGGAGATTTACCCGGGCTTTAAGTACACGGTCTGCTCCTATGTCGTCAGCTTGCTGCGTCCCTGGATCATTCGTGACTTGAACCTGACGCAGCATGGGCTGCGACTCGTCCCGTTGGAGTGTTCTTACACACCTCAGCCAGATGGGCCTGGGCTCTGCCGTTGGGCGGACCCGGACAAGAACCGCCAGGAGATCAGGCGCCTCTCAAAGCGTGACGCTGACAACTACCCGGAGTTCGGGAAGCTGATGAGCAAGCTCGCGCGCTTCGCGAAGCCCTTCATCGATGAGGTCGCGCCGGACCCGACCTCCTTCGCGCCCTCTGATCTATGGCAGCTGAAGAAGGCTGGGAATCGTTTCAAGGAGCTCGGCGATGACCTCGCTGCCTTGCAGTTCAAGCTGACGACGATGGGGGGCGTGGACTTCCTGCGCGAGTTCTTCGAGTCGGACCAGCTCATCGCGCCCATGTCTTGCTCTGGAATCATCGGCACCATGCTGGGCGTGAACTCGCCGGGCACGGCGTATGTGCTCTTGCATCATTATATGGGGGAGATCGACGGCAGCTCGCGCGCCTGGGGCTTCCCGATCGGTGGCACGGGGGCTGTGAGTGAGGCCATCGCCTCTTCGGCGCGCTCCTTCGGGGCTGAGATTCGTTGCGAGGCGCCGATCTCGAAGATTCGCATCGAGAACGGAGAGGCGACGGGCGTCATCTTGGAGAACGGTGACGAGATCGCCGCGCGCTCGGTCGTGTCGGGGTGTGATCCGAGCTTGACCTTCCTGCGCTTCGTGGGTGAGGAGCATCTGCCGACGGACTTCGCGACCAGTCTCAAGCGCTATAAGAACCGCGGCAGCTCAGGGAAAGTGAACCTCGCGCTCGATCGCTTCCCGGAGTTCAAGCACAGGCCAGGTGTCGGCGCGCACGTGAGGGGTGATGTGGCCATCGCGCCCTCGACGGATTATCTCGAGACGGCTTATGACGAGGCGAAGTACGGCAGCTTCAGCAAGCGACCCTTCATCAATGTGGTCTTCCCCTCGCTCTTGGATCCAGGGATGGCGCCGCCAGGTAAGCACGTCATGTCCTGCTTTGTTCAGTACGCACCCTATGACCTCGCGACAGGGCCGGAGAGCTGGCCCCAGCATCGCGAGGCCTTTGGTGACGCGGTGGTCGACACGCTCTCTGAGTACATGCCGACCTTGAAGGAGGACATCCTCCACCGTCAGGTGCTCTCGCCCTGGGATATCCAGGAGACGATGGGAATCACGGAGGGCAACATCTTCCACGGCGAGCTCGGCCTAGAGCAGCTGCTCTTCCAGCGCCCGACGGCTGGTTGGGCTCGTTATAAGACGCCGGTGCGCGGGCTGTGGCTGGGAGGCTCTGGCGCGCACCCCGGCGGCGGGATCATGGGATCGCCTGGCGCCTTGGCTGCCCAAGAGATGCTGAAGTCGGGGGGCGTGTGATGAAGGTCATCGTTATTGGTGGTGGTCACAACGGCCTCGTAGCGGCCGCTACGCTCGCGAAGGGCGGGCACAAGGTCACCGTGCTGGAACGCCGTCATTGCCTTGGTGGCGTCGCAGAGGGGCTCTTGCACGACACGGAGACGCTCAGCCCTGAGGTCGTCCGATCCTTGGACCTCAAATCGCACGGCTTGCGCCTGCAGGAGCCGAGCCCGGTCTTCGTGCCGTCGCTTGAGGGGCGTGGACTGCTCTTGCACCGCGACCCGGCGCAGGCTGCAGACGAGCTTGGTGAGGACGCCCAGGCTTATGCTGATTGGCGTGGCTTCCTGGCGAAGGTGCTGCCCTTCGCGAAGTCGCAGCTCGACAACGCGACGCTCGATGTGAGCTCTGGCGGCGCGATGATGCCCCTCATGGCGGCGGGTCTCTCCTTCCGGAAGATGGGCAAGAAGACGATCCACGAGCTGCTGCGAGTCGGGCCTGCTTGCGTGGATGATTATCTCTCTGAGATGTTCACGAGCCCGCTCTTGAAGAGCGCGCTCATGGCGCCTGCCTTGCACGGGACTTGGATGGGGCCGCGTTCGCCAACCTCGACGGCGACGCTGCTCTTGCACGAGGCCCAGATCTCCAAGGAGGTCCTCGGCGGCTCGTCCGCCTTGGTGGAGGCCTTGGTCTCATGCTGCAAGGCGGTGGGCGTCGATCTGCAGGTCAGCACCGAGGTGAAGCGCATCACAGTGGAGTCCGCTGTCGCCAAGGGCGTCGAGCTCACTGATGGCACTTCGCTAGAGGCGGACTGCGTGCTCTCTTGCATCGGTCCCCGTCGAACGCTGCTTGAGCTCGTCGCGCCGGAGGCCTTGCCGCTCACGACCGAGAGCCACATCAAGAAGGTCCGCTTGCGTGGGACGATGGCCAAGGTCTCGCTCGCGCTCACGGAGCCCATCGACTTCGCCTGTCGCCCGGGCCTCCATCCAGAGCGCGCTCTCCTTTGCGAAGACCCGCTAGATCTAGAGCGCGCCTTTGACCACGTGAAGCATCGTCGTATGCCGACCGAGCTGCCGCTCGACATCCGCCAGTCGGGTGACACAGCCAGCGTCCTCATCCGCTGCGCGACGATCGAGATCGAAGGTGGCTGGAGCGACGAGCGCCGCGCCGAGCTGGCCGAGCTGACGCTCGCCTCTCTCGAGCGCTACGTCCCGAACATCCGCGAGATCGCGACAGTGACCGAGACGCTGACTCCCGCCGACATCGCCGAACGCTACGCCCTAGAGGGCGGCCACGAGATGCACGGCGAGATGGC
>JAPKBY010000185.1 GCA_028823185.1 Planctomycetota bacterium | reverse complement strand
GAGAAGGTCCCCGGCGTAGCCGGTGTCCGCGATGGACACGTCTGGGTTGATAACGCAGCGCCGCCGCTCATCAAGAAATTGGATGACCTGCCTCTCCCGGCGCGTCACTTGCTCCCCATGGACAGCTACTTCCAGGCGAACCCTGAGAAGCTGATCTATATCTTCACCACTCGCGGCTGCCCCTTTAAGTGCATCTTCTGCCAGAAGGAGCTCACTGGGCGTGGCTTCCGTGTTCGCTCGACAGAGCTGATCGTCGACGAGCTCGAGCAGCTCGTGAAGACCTATGACCCCGGCGTCATCCTCTTCGTTGATGAGATCCTGACGCTGCGTAAGAAGCGCATCCACGAGATGTGCGATGAGATCATCCGCCGTGGACTGAAGTTTGAGTGGATCGCGAACACACGCGCCGACTGCGTGGACTACCCGCTCCTCAAGCACATGCACCGCGCAGGCTGCCGCAGGATCTACTATGGATGGGAGTCTGGAAGCCAACGCATGTTGGACGTCCTCAAGAAGGACCTGACGCCGGAAGAGATCGTCGAGGCAGCCAAGATGACTCGCCGCGCTGGTATCTGGGCCAAGGTCTACTTGATCGTGGGTTCTCCTGGAGAGACCCCGCAGGACATCGCTGAGACGGAGAAGGTGCTGCGCTTAGCGGGGCCCGACCTCGTTCGCGTGTCGGTCTTCAACCCGCTCATCGGGACCGAATCTTGGGATGGCTACACGGCGAATATCGACGTGGCTGACCTTCGCGAGAACTATGTCTCTTCGAACCGCTCTGCTTATAAGCACGAGCACTTCAGCCAGCTGGAGCTCGAAGAGATGCGCAAGAACATGGTCCGCTCCTATGAGAAGTGGTACTACGGCTACTCGCAGCGCGGGAGACGTTTCATGGAGCGCATGATGTACTACATGGAGAACCCGCTCTATGGCCGCAAGCGCTTAGGTCGTGCGGTTGGCCTTGTTCCGGCACCGAGGAGTGAAGATGTTCACTTGAAGGTGATGCAGGAAGAGAGCGCAAGCTAGAGGCCAAAGAGTTTGGGCTCTGGGTGCTCGCATCCGGAGGCTCGGCTCTACACCATGGCCGCGTGAGAAGTGATCAACAGTGAGCGAAGAGACTCAACGAGCCTCGACGCACGGAGCGTTGCCTGCAGGCTTTTCTCTGGGTGAGTGTGCGGCTGAGCATCGCCAAGAACAGGCGACGCTCTTTAACGCCTGCTTCACTAAGGATCTGATCAAGCGGGATGTCGCTTGGCGCTATGACCAGAATCCCCACGGGGTGAGCGTCAGCTTGCTCGCTCGTGAGGAAGAGTCCGGTGATGCGGTCAGCGGCTATGCGTGCAGCCCACGCTCGGCGGTCGCGGATGGGGCTGAGGCGACGGTTGGTCAGACTGGGGATGTGATGACACATCCTGGGCGCCGCAAATTAGGCGTCTTCAGCCACCTTGATCGAGCGGCTATGAAGCTCACGGCTGAGGCGGGCTGGGCTTGCGTCTTTGGCCTCCCCAACTGGCGCTCCGCGCACATCTTCGAGAAGCTCGGCTGGGAAGTCATCGGGAGCGTGCGCGAGTGGAGCCTGCCGGTGCGCATGGACATGGGCGCCGTTCGACGTCGCCAGCGCGTGGCGCGACTCGCGCTGCTCAGGCTTCCTTTCGAGCGCCTCAGGGCTTACTTCGGGCTCAAGCGGCTTCAGCCTTCGCTGAAGGGCTTTGATGTTCGTCCCTTGGTCGGCTTCCCCGAGGAGGTCTCAGAGCTCTCTAGGCGCGTCGAGGCGCGCTATGGATTCATGATTCACAGGGACGCTGACTATCTGACCTGGCGCTTTCAGCGCGGGCGGAGTGGCCTGCATCGTAGCTTTGGCATCTACGACCACGACGGCGCTTTTAAGGGCTATGTCGTCGTTCAGCTACCTCGCGATGGTGAGCTGCATGGCTTCGTAGTCGACCTCTTGGCTGAAGGCGAAGCGCGCGCTGCGGCGATGGCTGCGGGGCTAGCTGCCCTGGACAAGGTCAACGCCTCGATCGTGCACGCCACGGCCGTGGACGGCTCAGCATGGGCTGATGAGTTGCGCGCGGCAGGGTTCTCGCCCGCCGCAGATCGCAACCGAATGAAGATCATCCTGCATCCGCACCAAAGCGATCATCCTGTGACGATTGCGGCACGCAGGACGGCTCGCTGGTACTTCACGGATGGAGATCGCGACGATGAGACGATGTAGATAACTATGAAGCACCGCTTGAAGATGTTCCTGCGTGAGTCGGTCGCCCGGCTCGTTTATCACACCCCCCTTTGGAGGCTGTGCGACCTCTTGGCGCCTCGCCGCTTGCTCGTGCTCGCGGGGCATTGTGTTGAGGCTCCCTCGAACGCCTTCTTGGCGCCTGAGATGAAGATTCGAGAGGAGACCTTGGAGGAGCTCTTGAGCTGGTTGCAACGCCGCTTCCAGGCGACTCGTGTCGCCGAAGGATGGGCGCAGCTTCAGGGGAGCTCTGGGAAGAGCCTCTTCGCGCTCTCTATGGATGACGGCTATCGGGACAACCTCACTCATCTGCTGCCGCTGACGGAGCGACTCGATGTCCCGGTGACGATCTACCTAGAGTCCAGGCCACTCGAAGGCGAGAAGGTGAACTGGATGCATAAGTTCTTCTGGCTCCTTGAGCGCATGGAGGTGACGAAGATCGGTCATCGCTATGGAGAGCTCACGAAGATCGAGAGAGATGACATCCTCACGAACCAGATCGTGGCCGCGGGTATCGACGTGGTCTACCTCTGGAAGAAGATGCTTAAATACGACGTGGATCCTCTAGAGCGCGACCGCGTCATGGACTTGATCTATGTAGAAGCCGGCGGAGAGGAGGCTGCGCTCTGCGCCGATCTCTACTTAGACAAGGACGGCGCTCGCTCGCTCGCTAAGGCTGGTTGGGAGCTCGGTGGCCACACGGTCTCGCACCACTCAGTCAGCACGCTCGATGAGGACGCACAGCGCCGTGAGATAATAGGCGGTCGCGAGGCCTTGATCTCTGAGCTAGGTGCGGGTTGCGAGAGCTTCGCTTATCCCTTCGGGAGGCGATGGGACTTCGATGAGACCTCGGTGTCCTTAGCGCGTGAGGCAGGCTTCGAGTGCGCAGTTACGACGCACGCTGGGGTCAATACGAAGGCTTCGGATGCCTATCGTTTGAACCGCTGGATGATCGATGACTCGGTCAAGTTGCACCTCGTCGCTGCGGAGATGTGCGGAGCGTTTCTGCTCCTGCGCAAACTTGGTCTCGACCTCTCAGAGTGAGCGCTGAGGCTCGCGCAGTTCAGCCGTCGAAGAGATTGTATTGGTGCGCGGAGGTTCCATTCGCCAGCGGCTCAGAGAAGAACACGAACCATGCGACGGCTCCAAGGATCAACGCCATCGGCGTGATGATGTAGAGCCAGTTGTCTTTGAGGAAGTTCATTGTGTTGATCTGATCAGAGCGAAGCGCTCGTCCCGATATGGGGTGATTGTACATCACGTTAGATCAAAATAGGCCGGATCTCTCCGCTGCTGCTAGGCTTAGAGGATGAGAGTTCATACTAGGATCGGGACGGGGCTGGTCGCCGCTCTGTTCGTCTTCATCTGGTTTGATTTTAATTCAGCCGACATGGGGGCGCTCCCTCTCCCGACGGAGCACGTCTTAGATGAGGGGGCGGAGTCCAGCCATAAGAGCGCGCGAAAGCGCTGGATGGCGGAGATGCACCGCGTCGCTCCGGATGTGGACTGGAAGATGATCGAGCGCCAAAACGGCATCAAGGAGATGGGCCGTCGGCGAGATCTCTTGAACACGCTCCCCATGATGGGGGCCGCGAGCGAGAGCTGGGCTGAGGTGGGGAGCAAGAACTTGGCGGGCCGCACCCGCTCATCCTTTATCGGGCCGCACGGAGAGAAGCTCTATGCGGGCTCATCGCTTGGCGGGATCTGGCGTGGCGATCTCGACGGCAGCAATTGGGAGCCGCTCGGGGACAACCTCTACGGCGGAGTTCGAGACATAGTGGTTCTAGATGGAGCGTCGGCGTCTTCGCCGGATGTCCTCATCACTCGTGATGGGGATGATATCTGGCGCAGCGTTGATGACGGCGTCACTTGGAATGGAGTGAGCGGGCTTCCGAGCTCCTTCAATATTCGGGATCTGGTCGGACTAGGAGACAGCGCTCAGACAGTGTTCGTTTACGGGACGGTCAGCGGTCAGAGTCGCATCTACGACTCGCAAGACCTGGGGCAGAGCTTCCAGAGCAGGTGGGCGATGGCTCCCGCATGGGATGGCGGCATTTGGGTGCCACGCGTGGGCGCTGGTGCGGGTACAGATGTCTATCTCTTGCATGATAAAAAGATCTATCGCTCTACGAGCGGTGGGACAGGCTTCATCGAGATGGGGGCGGTGGCTGGATCAGGAAACGAAGGTCGCTTGGCGGGCTCCGAGGCAGGTGCGCCCACTCTCTATGTGAGCCTCAGGCAGAGCGGGAACTGGAACCTCTACCGCTCTACAAACTCGGGGGCTAGCTTCACGCTGCGTTCGAGCGCGCTCTCGGATAACTGGAACAATGCGCTGACGGCCTCCATCGTCGACGCTGACATCGTTGTCTATGGTGGCGTGGAGTGCTGGCGTTCGAACAACGGAGGCTCGAGCTTCACCAAGGTCAACA
>JAPKBY010000184.1 GCA_028823185.1 Planctomycetota bacterium | reverse complement strand
CACTAAGAGCAGCCTGACTAGCCTCTCACCATCGCCGCAAACTCATCATCTTCACCTAGGGGGTATCGAGGACCTCCAGGGCCGCCTATGGACTCCTTCCACGGGTCAGGCTTTGAGATGGGTCTCACGAGATCCCTGCTGACATAGGCCGCGGCGTAATAACGTGCGCCGCGTGTGAGGTGACGCGCCGCTACAGCGACTCGGCCGATCCCGAAGATGATCGCGATCGTAGCGAGCCCAGTCTCAGCGTTCAGTCCGCCTTCAAAGCTGCTCAAAACTTGTCCACAGCAGTAAACGACCGCGAGATCGACGAGGAAGATCAACGCTAGCGGTCGCAGAGTCCTGACAGGGTTGCGGATGATCGTCGCGGTCGTGCAGAGCGCAGCCCACAACGCAGAGTTCGTGTCATGAAGCGCGAGCCGGGTGCGCGCATAGAGGCTCACCGCTGAGACGACGGCGAAGACTAGAGCGAAGAGGCCGTCTTGTGCCCAACCAATGCGCCTCACGACAGCTTCAGAGTCTAGAGACTCCAAGCTTGAGTAGTCCCCCTCTGGAACTTCGAAGAAGCGACCGAGCACTAGCTCGTTCCAAGGGGTCTCGTAGATCACCCAACCAAAGAAGGCGAGGACGAACATTTGAACAAACATCAATCGAGAGAAGCGCCAGAAGAAGCGTGCGCTCCCGCTGAAGAAGCGACGGACGGAGCGCCCCTCTGTGCGCTCGAGCACGACCTGTAGCCAGCCCCCTCCCGTGAAGACACCAAAGACCATCGCGAGGAAAGCGAGCATTGCGCCGAGCTCTGCGGCGTAGCCGCTGGTCGCGCTCAGCCCAGCCCCGTGATCGATTCGGAAGTTCGCGCCTAGGTCTGACAGCAGCGCGCCGGGCGCATAGCTGTGACCGAGAGCGCTCGTCATCCAATCAAGCCATCCCAACGCCACCGTCAGCGCGAGGACCTCGAAGAGCAGCCAGCAGCTGACCCACACCGCAGTTCGTCCGATCGCGCCGTTCAAGGCGCGCGCAAAGATCGGGATTTTTGAGTTTTGATTCTCGATGCTCATCTCAGCCACCCATGCTCATGTACCAGAGCAGCATGTGCTCCCACTGTGAGAGGACGCGCTCGGCGTAACGTAAGGGCGTGATCTCATCGACCTCTGCGTGCCATTGATTGTCCGACATGTCCGCGTCAATCCAGTAGCGCGAGTCCGGATCGAGCACGACCGAGGTGACCTTTCGCTTGGACTCAAAAGACCAGCGATACCAGTTCTGCTCTAGCTGCTCTGCGCGCGTCCACTCATAGGTCTCGACCTCGCCGTCGGCGTAAGTCACCTGCCAAGTGAGCGGCAGGCAGAGCTCTTCATTACGGCTCAAGAGGATCGAGACCTCCCAGGGAGCTTTGTCTTCCTCCTCGGCGTCTTCGGGCTCAGCGCTCTCACTGGAGGCGGCTTCTGATTCCTTGGCTTGGACGACGTCCTCTTCGACCACATCCGGCTCATCGGTGAGCTCCAAGAAAGGTCCTGTTCCTTCTTGGAACCAACCTGCGGGCTTTGCGGCGCGTGACTGCGAGACGCTCACTCCCCAGTCGGCTTGTTTCACTGAGCGGAAGGCGTCCTCAAGGAACCACTGCACGTCGACGCCTGCCCCCTCTTGGAAGGCGGCGAAGAAGTCATCCGCATACGGATGACGGTTACGCCAGGTCTTCGCATAGTGGCGCATTCCTCGCAGGAAGACGTCATTGCCTACGAGTCCCTTGAGCGTGCGTAGGTTGACTGCAGTTCGCGGATAGGAGTTCACGCGGTAGGTGCCGCCGTCGCGATACTCCCATGCGTGCTTGTCTACTGGGTCACCCTGCGGAGTGCGCAGATAGCTTCCGCGATCCGACCAGCGAGGATCGTCATAGGCGCTCTGAAAGGTGAGCCAAGGCTGATCACGCCAGAAGTCCAAGAAGCCTGATGAGCGCAGCGGCTGGAGGGCTGGGTAGCCCTTGATCTCCCAGCGACGCGCCAAGAGCCAGTCGCCAGTCTTTCCGCCTGCAGGCAAGCCTGACATACGTCGGCCGTCGACCGAGATCCTCGAGTAGTCGGTGGTCTTGCGTTGCGCCCCATAGACGCGCCACAACACCTCAGAGTCTGTGTAAGAGTTGAAGCCTTCGTCGAGCCAAGAGGTCTCGAACTCATTGTTTCCGACGAGGCCATACCAGAACTGGTGACCAGCCTCGTGCACGGTCACGGACTCCGGAACGTACATATCCGGCGTCGTCCCGAGCTTCGAGCCGCAGGTAAAGAGGGTCGGATACTCCATCCCTCCTGCGCCTCTGCCGCCCCAGGCGGGGTCGATCACCGTGACATGCTCGTAGGGGTACTCTCCAAACCACAGGCCGTAGAAGAAGAGCGCCGCCTCGGTCGCGCGGACATGTCGATCTGCTTGATCTGCGCGCTCCGGTTGGATCAAGACAGTCAGGTCAACGTCGCGCAGCTCAATCTCGACGTCTTCTCCAAATGCGGCGCGTGCGATCGCGACCTCTTCAGGGAATTCTTCAGCCCACTCTGAGAAGCGAAAGGTGTCCTTATGGACCACATAATCAGGATCTGCTGTCCATGTGAAGTCGTGAACCATCGGCATGTGGCCGTGATGGTCCTCCGTGATTCGATCTGATTTGCTCGGAGCTTCAAAGTAGACCTCGATGCGATCGCGCCCTTTCTCTTGAACCTCCAAGTCGGTCAGGCGACCTGAGCCACCAACGCGCAGCTCGCCATCTTCGCCGCGATACTTTGCCGGGAGATCGAGCGTGACCTTGTAGTAGCCATAGTCCGAGTAGAACTCTGTTGAGCGGTGAAACTCATGGCAGTTCCATTTCTTCCCCTCTAGCACCCCGAGCTTCGGGAACCACTGAGCGTTCAGATAGAAGTCGTCCTTATATCCCGTGCGCCTACGGACGCGCGGCAGCTGAGACTCCCAGATAAGATCAATGGTGATGCTCTCTCCGCTCTTCACACCGCGCAGGAGGTCTACGCTGAAGACCGAGCGGTCATCGTTTTGAGTGAAGCCATCCGGCGCTGTGGCCTCTGTGTCTGGACGTCGGTAGCGGAAGGAGCCCATCAGGTCATCCCCGTCAACACGAAGCTCGCGCACCCACTGCCAACCCCACTCATCCTTCACCTTCGTGTTGCGCAGCTTTCCGCCCGACTCGATGAGGTGTGTAGAGCGGTTGTTCGAGAAGGCGTTTAGGTAGGTGTGAAACCAGAGCTCGGTCGCTGTCTCGCCGCTGCGGTTTGTCCAGGTGATGGTCTCCGATCCGCGGAGATACTTCGCCTCATCATCTAGAGCCGCCCTGATGTCATAGGTGACAAAGTTCGAGCGGTTGTCGAGGGCCGCTTCGGGCGGCTTTATGTAGTCCTGCGAGGGAGCGGAAGTGCCCAGCGAGGGGGCCCCAAAGAGGGCGACAGTGAGGACAAATGCGGTGAGCTTCATGCGGGCTCCCGTTGAGGAGTTTGAACATGATGGGAGAGGAGGCCCCCTGCCGCAAGCAGGATCGCCCTAATGCTTTGCAGCGCATTGGTTTGTGTCTGCCTGCCCCTATTGGCTTTGACTGCTCAGAGGAGCCCAGGGGAGGCCTCAGGGGGGGCCTCACAAGTCTCTATTTGATAGTAGTTTGGGGCATTCAACACAGACAGGGGACAGGATGAAAAAACTCTCCCGATTTGTCCTCATACGCACCTTGGCTATGCCGATAACGGGCCTGTAGACCCAACCTCTCATCCAGAGGATGCCATGCATATCAGAAACGAAAACACCCGCCCCAGCGACGAGTCCGCTCGATCGAAGCCCCAACAGATTGACCTCACGAGGTCAAACCGTGACGGCATTCGAGAGACTGTGGATCGAGCGCGCCGCCCAGACACCGTAGACCTCTCTAAGGCAGCCGAGGCAGCCGAGGGCCACATTGGCCCCGACGGCACCCGCGAGACCAAAGAAGAACGCACAGAGCGCATCGAGTCGCTCCGCGCAGAGGTTGAAACTGGGACTTTGAACACGCCCGAGCGCGTTCAAAAGGCCGCCGAGAAACTCCTCGGAGACTGAGAGCGACACCGCCTCCTTGCTTCGCCACCGCACGAAGCAAGGGAGACATGGGAAGCGACGATTCCTCGCAGGAGTCGGCGCTTCCTTTTTTCTACGCAGCGCTCTCGAGCGCTCGACAAAACAAGCTGTTTGATACGAAGAGAGGGCGCCGAAGCGCCCTCTCTTGTTCTATCTCAAGGCTGGCTCTAAAGCAGTTGTGCGAGCTGCCAAGCGGCGAAGCGTGCGAAGCGCCTCGGCGAGATGAGCGCTAAATCTGACGGCTCAGAGCCGCGATATTCATCTTGGGAAGAGTCTGTTCTCCAGGCCATCAGGCTCTCCCTAACGCTCCCATCTGATGCATCTAAATGCACCTCTCCCGTCCAGATCGAAGCACCCGTTTCACAGGCGACGAGGTCTACTTGTACAGAGATTCGCTGAGGAGCAAAGAACTGAGTGTCTGTGAGCGTGCCGACAAAAACTGCGTCGAGTTGATAGCGCTTAGAGAGCGCGATGATCGTTCGCGGGTCATACCAGCCGCGACGATAAGGGTCGCTCCCGGGGATCTCAGCTAGATCTCCACTGTCCAAACTCACGACCTCAAAAGGAGTCGA
>JAPKBY010000183.1 GCA_028823185.1 Planctomycetota bacterium | reverse complement strand
CATGTTGGCCTGATGAAAGATCAGATTCATCTCAGACTCTTGAAGAATCCAGTCCGGGATATCGATGCCGAAGGTGACATAGAGCCCCTCCATCGCGACGTAATGCCAGCTGTTCACTGACATGTCAGAGCTGAACTCATTGGGCATGTATCGCCACCCACCCCGCCAAGAAGAGTTCTCTACCTGCCCCACGCCGATCATGTCCATGCAGTCTTCGCCGAGCTCCGCATAGGTCATGCCTGCAGCGGGTCCGACGCCGACGACCTCGGTCGGTGAGATGGAGGCTGCGAGCGCAGCGGTCGCGATAGGGTGCTCGTATCCCCAGTCGGAGCCCGGGCCTCCTAATAACGAGGTCGGCCCGAAGGAGATCGCCTGCCCGTTCGAGTTCATGTCTGACTTCCCGTTCACGGTCGCTCCTCGCGCGATATCAGCGTTCGGAGCATCGATGTCAAAGATGATCTGGCAGTTGTTGAAGAGATAGTCGAGGCCGAGCTGGACTCTCTCGGACAGGATGTCCTCGTCCGAGTCGTTGGTCGCCAAGTGGCCTTGGTTCTGCATGGCCCAGAGGCTGAAGCCCGTGGGGCCGATCCCTGTCGTGGAGCCGCTCCAAGAGCCGCTGCTGCTCTGACTCTGGTAGAGAGCGCGGAGCCCCTCATCGATCGCGATGTTCACGTCGATCTGTTGGTCCTCCAGCTCCGTGTCGCTCAACACATCAGAGGAATCGATGATCGCGATCTCCACTGTGTCCGAGAGAGTGTTCACGCCATCGGTGACGGTCAAGGTCGCCTCAGCCAAACCATTCGTCGCGCCATTCAGAAGTGTGAAGGTGACCTCTTCGGAGATGTAATCATCGTCCAAGATTGAATCGCTCAAGGAGCCATCATCCGTGAACGCGACGTCAGCCCCAGGGGTAACGGTCCAGGTGTAATCCATACCGTTCGCCGTGCTGTCGCCGTCATTGGCGCTCCCCCAGAGGATGAGATGCACACCCGGTCGAACTAGGCGGCGCTGATCAATGCTTGTCCGCGGGGCGTTTGGATATCCAGGCATCACGTTGACGCGCTGAACGACTTGAGCTTGAGCGGCGCCTCCCACGAGGAAGCTAGCTAAGGTGAAGGACAAAACCCTGAGATGAGATTGATAGGTCATATGAATCGTGCTCCTGCGGAGAGCGCTGTGATCATGAAGTGGCTAATACGGCGAACTGCCCCAATCTGGGCTAGCCGAACAAAGATACGCATTCCCATAAAACATGCGTAAAATAAGTAAATAAACGTATCCCTGCCCTATTGAGAGGTGCTCCGCCGACCGGACTCTTCCACGAAACGGCACCACAATCCCGTCATCATTGAACGGACAGGATCGAAGATCGAAATTAATCGTATGGTGAAGACGGCACTTCAACCTCTTCTGGAGAACGAACCATGATCACCAGAGCCCTACTCAGCCTGACCCTCCTCGCCTCCACAGCAACGGCACAGACAGAGGTCTTTGTCGAAATCAGCGAGGTCGACCTCGTGAACAAAAACTTCACGGTTCACGTCGAGCTCGCCGCTGACCTCGCCGGATTCCAGTTTGACGTCTCTGGCGTCGAGGTCACTGGCGCCTCTGGTGGACTCGCTGAGAACGCGTCCTTCCAGACCTCCTTCAACTGCGATCCGAACATCTGCCGAGTCCTCAGCTTTGGCTTCGGAACTCAGATCGACGCGGGCGCGAACGGGGATCTCATCATCGTCGACTTCGACTGCCCTGGCGGTGACTGCTCAAACGGAGTCACCATCTGCCTCTTCGCACCGGTCTTCGCGAGCCCCGCAGCATCAGAGCTCGAATCAGAGCTCGGCCCCTGCGTCGAAGCCGGCCTCGGCAACATCTACTGCGTTGGTGACGGGAGCGCGACACCCTGCCCCTGCGGCAACACCTCCGCGAGCGGTGGCTGCGCTAACTCCACGGGAGTCGGCGGAACAATGACAGCCTATGGGAGCGTCTCCGTCAGCGCGGATGACCTCACCTTCAGCGCGACAGGGCTCATCCCCTCTCAACCTGTGCTGCTCTTCGTCGGCAACAACGCGGTGAACAGCGGCGCCGGCAATTCATTCGGTGACGGCCTGCGCTGCGCGGGCGGTGGAGTCCGCCGCCTCGGCGTCCGCTTCTGCGACTCCGCTGGGAGCGCGAACTGGGAAGGTGGTCTGAACGCAAGCGGAGGCTGGAGCGCCGGTGATCTCCAGCGCTTCCAAGGCTGGTATCGTGATGCCTCAGGGCCTTGCGGCTCGACCTTCAACCTCACTCAAGGCTTAGAGTTGACCTTCCAAGCCTGAGGGTCTCCTCTACTCAAACACGTGAGCTCATAAGAGAGTCGAGGTCGACCGCGAGGAGACCTCGTATCATTCATGTCATGCGTTCGCTCCTCCTGATCCTCTTCTTTGCCGCCCCCGTCTTTGCACAAGGGGGTTGGCGCACGACCCTCACCAAGCTCGACGGCGGCGAAACCGTTCAGTTCACGAGCCAAAACGCTGCCTTCCGTCTAGGCGAAGGGGAGACCCTCCACCCGGAGGTCCACGCGCAAAACCTGAGCGTGGAGTATGAGGCGCTGCTCGTACTCCTCGGGGACGGAATACAGAGGATCACCCTCGAGGTAGAGGGTGGCATCGGCTCTCTTGAGCTCATCGACCCTAGAGATCCGACACGCCGCGTCTCTATCGACATCACGGAAGAGAGGGGCGTGCCCCTCGCCCTCCCGGGCAGTGACCTTCCAGAGATCCTCATCCGAGTCAGCTTCAAGCGCAGAGGGAGCCAAGCGGCGCGTCTGCGCACGCTCTGGGACGCCCGCCTAGCGGATGGCTCTTGGCATGACTTTGAGCCTATCCCTGCCTGGGCCGCTCAAGAGCCGCCCCTCGCTGGGCCGGCCGCAGGCGATGAGGCCTTCCTCGGTCGCGTGCTCTTGGAAGTGAAGGGCTGCACGAGCTGTCACAAGCCCGGCTCACAGGGATCCTTCGCCGTCGGTGAGAGCAGGAGTCCGGAGGACTATCGAGCGCTCGTTGACGCATCTTGGCTCTGGAAGAACCCGCTCCCCTTAGACGCAGATGATCTGCGCTGGCTAGAGGAGGGAGAGCTGCTCCACAGCTCTCCCCCGCTCGCGACCCTCGTGCCTGGCAAGGGCTGTCTAGATCCAGAAGACCTGCGTACGCCCCGCTTCACCCTCAATGAAGAAGAGCGCGCAGCGCTCAGCGCAGGCATCGAGAGCGCAAAGCGCGTCGTCGGTGATCACGCGCCCCTCGACGCAGGTCGCAGGCGATACGAGGTCTTGGGTTGCACAAACTGTCACAGCATGAACAGCAGCGAGCGCGTCTCCCTAGGACGAAAGCTAGGCGCACATGACGGCGGAGCGCCCGACCTCGGCGACGCTGGCTGGCGCCTTAAGGAGAGCTGGATCGCAGACATCCTGACTGAAAAAGTGAAGCCCCACCGTCCCGATCTCTCCTACAAGGGGAGGATGCCCTCTTTCCCTCACGAGCTCGCGCTCCCCATCGCGAGCTTCCTCGCCGCCAGCGCTGGCACACCGAGGGACGAAGCCCAGATCCCAGCAGAAGAGCTCGCCCTCTTAGCGAGCGCTGGACGAGACCTAGCAGCGACTGACCGGATGGCCTGTATCAGCTGCCACTCTCTTGGTGAGCGCATCCCGAACACCCTGGGCCCCTTCAAACTCGAGCGCTTCCCAGATCGCCTGCGACGTGAGTGGTTCGAAGCCTTCGTCATCTCCCCTGCCAGGCTGCGACCTGAGACCGCGATGTCAGGCCTCAACGATGGAGGCGAAGGCATCGCTCACGACATCCTCCAAGGTGATCTCGCGCGCCAAGCGCAGGCCCTATGGATTTGGTGTGAGCACGCGCTCGAGCTCGCCGCCCCTGTGGGCACGCTGACCCCTCTGCGCGGCGCCATTGGAACAGAGCCCGTCGTCCTCAAGGCAGAGTTTGATGGCCGAGCGTTGCGCTGCGTTGGGACGACCGAGGGACTACACCTGGGCTGGGATGCTGAGACGGGCCAGCTCATCGAGGCCTGGCTGAATCCTTTCCTCGCGCTGGGTGAAGGAGAGACAGAGCTTCGCGGCGCGGTCGTCTGGAGCGCCCCTGATGGTCCCTCGCTCGTCGCAGGCACACGACCGGATGAGTGGCCCAGTTCACCAGAGACGGGAGCACATGAATTCAGCCGCTCCATCTCCGGCGACTGGGGAACATCGAGGAGGAAGGGCTCACTCGCGATGCATGAGACGGCAGCTGGTTCGATCGTCCCAGAGCTCGTCATCGAAAGGAGCCTCAAACTCTCTGGTGTCGATCCGACCCAAAGCTATTGGTTCAGGCCTGGCCCAGGCGTGCTCAAGATCGAATCGGTCACGGGCTGCGACGCGCTAAAGCACCCTGCCCCCGCTGGCGAGGCTCCTTGGATTGAGCTCGTGCCTCATCCGAGGCAATCAGAGTGCTCTCTCCGAGTCACGCTGCGCCCCTGAGACCAAGCTCTAACCAGAGTAGGCGTTCGCCGCTTGCCCGAGCTCGTCGACTGCGATCTCCCGCACCTTGGCGAGCAAGGCGGGGTCATCTGTGTTTGCGAAGACATAGAACTTCCACAAATCTCGATAGCTGCGCTCTAGATCCGAGAGCCGCGGGACGCGCTCTGCAAAGCGAG
>JAPKBY010000182.1 GCA_028823185.1 Planctomycetota bacterium | reverse complement strand
GCCTGAGTATCCTTCCATCGATTCGCCGGCGAGGACTCCTTCAACGAGGAACTCATCCTGCAGCCGACCGCGGACCATCTCATCAAACTCCGTCGAGACAGACCGAGTTGAGATGTGAACCACTGCCAGGCTAGACCTCACACAGCGCATGACCTGCTCATCGAATTGATCAGGAGGGAACACGATTAAGACCGTGCTGAGATAATCAATGATCTCAATGCCGTCGTCGTCGAGAGGTTTATCTGTGTCTTGCTCAGCCATCAATCCAATTCTCAGTTCGCGTGTTGTTGTTAAAAGCGCTCAAGCGGGGAGCTCATAGATAGTGAGACGGTTTTCTTCTGCGAGCAAGCCAGCTCCGCTGCCCACGCTCCAACAGACCTGTTCGTCTAATCCAGGCACGGTCCACTCTCCTAAGGAGCGACCGCTCAGGAGGTCTCGAACCTCCAACATAGCGCCGCTCACCACATACAGCTTTCCGCTGTCTGCGCTGATAGAGACCTCAGGGATGTCTTCGACAGGGTCCGTCGCGATGACGCTCCACCAGAGCGCTGGATCCTCCTCTGAGTGACTCCCCGTGATCGCGAGGAGTGAGAGCGTGTCGGTGAGGACGTCGTCTTCACTCATCATGGAGAGCTCTCCAATAAAGCGTCCCGCGTCTGAGGGTGAGAGCGCTTGCATCAGATCGCTCGTCAATATGACCAGAGTTGAGCCGTCACCAGCGACCCCGTGAATCATCGGGAGCTTTGACGGAATGACCACAGAGTCAAAGGAACCGTCCTCAGCGTCCAACGCCAAGAGGCCGTACTTTCGAGTGTTAGCGTTGCTGTAAACGACAAAGATCTTGCCGCCACAGAAAGCGACCGAGTGGTAGCGCTCATCCGCGCGGCTGTACGTCCACATCTCTACGAGATCTAGAGTCGAGATTCCGGTGACCTTTGTCGCAGTGATGGTGACGCTGGCTTCATCTCTAATGATGGCCTCGTCAAAGGCTTTGATTGCCGACTCACCGAGGAGCTCACCCGTTTCAATCGACATCCGCAAGATGCGATGGCCTTGACTGCTAGGCCCCATAACGACCGCGCACGCTTGGTCTCCAGCACCTTCACAGATCGCAGCGGCGAAGCCTCGCCCATATCCGACCTCGCAAGGAGAGCGCCAAAGGAACTCTCCGCTGCTTCGGTCGATGGCCCCTAGCTTCCCCGGGATTACATCGTCGGTCCACATACCGCCCGCAGGCGCGTCGTAACCATGAAGGAGCACCGGTCCGCTTGGGCCGATGGCGATGCCATCGATCTCAGAGTGGAACTCACGTGCCCAACGTCGCTTTGCAGTCGTAGTCATTCTTAAAGCCTAAGCCTCTGAGGCCTCTAAGACACTACTACTCGTCTCTCTTGAGCGCTTTCGCTGCCAGGCTCGCAGGCACGTCGCGATACTCAGCGAATTCCATCGAGAAAGAGCCTCGCCCTTGAGTCGCTCCGCGAAGCGCAGAGGCGTAAGCGAACATCTCAGAGATCGGAACGAGACCACGAATGAGCCGCTCGTCTCCGAGTGCGTCCATGTCACCGACCTCGCCACGACGAGAGTTCAGGTCACCGACAACAGCGCCCATGTAGTCCTCGGGGACTCGCACCTCAAGCTGCATATAGGGCTCAAGGAGCACCGTGTTGCCCTCCATCGCCTGCCTGAAGGCTAGCGCGCCAGCGTTGTGGAAGGCCATCTCACTCGAGTCGACCTCGTGAGACTTACCGTCATAGAGAGTGGCCTGAACGTTCACGAACTCAAAGCCGCTGTTCGAACCTGACAGGAAGACTTCGCGAAGTCCGGCTTCAACGTTTGAGATGTATTCGCGCGGGACGTTGCCGCCCTTCACGGCGTCAACGAACTCAAAGCCGCCATCCTCAGTCTCAACGTGCTCGAGGATGACTCGAACGACTGCGAACTGACCGCGGCCGCCTGACTGCTTCACATAGCGAGCCTCTGTATCGATCTTATTCTTGAGGCGCTGCTTATAAGCGACCAAGGGACGACCTGTAGCGACGCCAATGTTGAACTCGGACAAGATCCGGTTCATGACGACCTCAAGGTGAAGCTCGCCCATGCCGGAGACGACCATCTGACCTGTTGCCTCATCCGTCTTGGCACGGAAGGTCGGATCCTCTCTCATGATGCGACCAATGACCTCTGACAGCTTGTCACGGTCCTTGTTCTCTTTCGGCTCGACCGACATTGAGATGACGCCCTCAGGGACGAGGATTTTGCTCAAGAGGATCGGGTGATCATCGCTGCAAAGCGTGTCACCGGTGCTCGTCGTCTTGAGACCAACGACAGCAGCGATCTCTCCAGGCCCCATAAAGTCAATCGCCTCTCGCTTGTTGGCGTGCATCTTCACAAGGCGACCGATCCGCTCGTACTTCCCTGTACGAGGGTTCAAGATCCGCGAGCCCTTCTCCAGCTTGCCGGAGTAAACGCGAACGAAGGTCAAGTCACCGGTCTGCTCTGCGAGGGTCTTGAAGACCATCAACGAGAGCGGCGCGTCGATCTTGGCTTCGCGCTCAAGAGGCTCGTCGGTGTCAGGGTGAACTCCTTTGACCGGGGGGATGTCGAGCGGGCTCGGGAGGAGGTCAATGACCCCATCGAGCAGGAAGCGGACGCCCTTGTGCTTGAGAGCTGAGCCTGCAAACACAGGAGTGATCTCCATCTGCAAGGTGGCTTCTCTCAGGGCATCAAGGATGAGCTCTTCGGGGCATTCACCATCTTCAACGAAGATGTCCAGGAGGGCCTCATTGAACTCTGCAGCAGTCTCGACCATCTCAAAGCGACGCACCTGCGCCTCTTCCATGTGCTCCTCAGGGATGTCGTACTCCTCGTAGGTCCTGCCTTCGCCCTCTTCCGGGAACTTAAGGAACTTCATCCGCACGAGGTCGATCACGCCTTCGAACTCCCTCTCAGCGCCGACTGGCATCTGAACGGGGACGGGTCGCGCACCGAGGCGAGTACGGATTGAATCAACTGCCGCGTCGAAGTCTGCACCGACTCGATCCATCTTGTTGATAAAGCAAATGCGGGGAACCCCGTATCTGTTCGCTTGTCGCCAAACGGTTTCGGACTGGGCTTCAACTCCACTCACTGCATCAAAGACAGCGATCGAGCCGTCGAGGACCCTCAAAGAGCGCTCCACCTCAATCGTGAAATCAACGTGCCCCGGAGTATCGATGATGTTCATCGTGTGATCATTCCACTCGCAGCTCGTCGCCGCTGAGGTGATCGTGATGCCTCGCTTCTGCTCCTCTTCCAGGTAGTCCATCGTCGCGGCGCCATCGTGAACCTCTCCTGTTCGGTGAATCCGCTGGGCGAGAAACAGGACACGCTCTGTGACCGTTGTCTTGCCAGCGTCGATGTGAGCCATGATCCCGATGTTCCTGTGGGACTGGAGTCCCGTGGAGTTGGGCTTGCGAGGAGATTCTGTCTTAAGGGCAGTGGTCATGATGGACTCCGGGCGCGTGCGCCCGCGGTCTGCAAACGAAAAGGAGATAGGCGGCCGCTGATGCGACCAGAAGTACCGGAGAGTTGTCTTATAGAGAAGATCTCTCAGCTCAGCAGGAAACTCCTGTCAGAGATGAAAGAAACTACCCTAGGAGGGCTTGCGAGAGAGTTTGCATGCTTCTCATCACAGTTCAGAGCCGAAAATTTTAGGGCTCAAATGTGAATCGTCAAGGCAGCCGAGCAGGAATCCATCTCAGTCCCCCTCTTGAGGTCCCCTGTGCGTCACACGGGCACCGGTCAAGCGGCCGTCACGAGCTACGCCTCCCTCGGGAAACCCTTCCTCAAGGAAGGCGCCAGCGCTGATATAGCCGTGAAATGACCAAGGAATGCCCTCTCCTTCCCCCGGACTGGGGCTCGTCGCGAGGTGAAGACCTAGATGTGGCATCGGAGAGACCATCGAGAAGCCAGAGAAGCCCACTCTGGCGATTTGATCTCCTGCTTCTACGAGATCACCCTCGGCAGGAATCAATGACCCTGCTAAGAGCTGAGTGAGAAAGAGGAACTCACCCGCTGCGACCTCGAGGACAAGATGGTTACCAAAGGGCTCTACAGAGGCCGTCAGTGCTCCACCCTCATTCCATCCATCCACGACACGAACGACTGTGCCAGCCGATGGCGCAAAAACGGGCTCGCCATGGCAATGATGCTGCTCGGCCTGATCACCTGCCCCCTCAAAAGAGACGCCTCCCTCTTCCCGTACCAGATGCATTCCCCAGCGCTGATCCGGGTAGAAGCCGGCGAGACGATTCGTCTCCTTCTGCTCTCCGCCCCAGAGCACGACCCACTCCCCTTCAACCGGTAGCCTGAACTCAACTCGGCTCGGCTTCCCCTCCCTCGAAGAGGGATATGGGAAGGGATAATTAGAGATCGCGAGGACCGCCACCACGATCACGAAGGCGCGCACTCGCCCTCGCTGAATGAGCGGACGCCTCAGCACACCGAGGATCAAACCCCACATAAAAAGCAGCAGACTGCACAGGCCAATCAACAGCCGACCTGTCATGTAGACGAAGACTGGGCCGGTGCCCCCCGGGCGAACACCGAGATAGATCAAAGAGAAGACGAGCGCCAACAGGGGAACCCAAGCCAGACGAGTCCAAAGCTCAGGAGCCCTCTCCTCTCTTCCGCCATCAATG
>JAPKBY010000181.1 GCA_028823185.1 Planctomycetota bacterium | reverse complement strand
GGCGCCGCTCACTACGCAGAGTGTGTGCGTGAGATTCACCAGCGCGCGCCGAGGACCATCGTCGAGACGCTCATCCCAGATTACACCGGCGCGCCCTTGGCCTCCTTGATGGCGGCTGCACCTGAAGTGCTGGCACATAATGTCGAGGTGGTGCCGCGCCTCCAAAGAAAGATCAGAGACCCTCGCTGCTCATTCGAGCGCTCACTTGAGACGCTCGCTGGAGCCAAAGCTCTCTCTGAAGAGGTCGTAACGAAGTCTTCATTGATGCTCGGCCTAGGTGAGGAGCACCTTGAGGTGATCGATTCAATGGAGCGTCTCAGGGGAGCAGGCTGTGAGCTCTTGACCCTCGGCCAGTACCTCAGGCCTAGCAAGAATCACGCTCCAGTCATCGAATACATCACACCAGAGCGTTTTGAGGAGTATCGAGTGCTCGGCGAAGAGATGGGGTTTCAACACGTCGCTGCTGGCCCGTTGGTCCGGTCAAGCTACAAGGCCGGAGAGCTCTTTGCGGAGCGCTTCGTGCGCGAACGTCGCGGGCTCGCGTCTTCTACGGGGGGTCAGCTGTGAGCGATTACGAGCTGCGTACCGTGCTCGACTCCTCAGGCGGAGCGGGCGATCATGACTCAGGCTTGAGCGACGCTGAGCTCATGCACTGCTATCGCAGCATGCTGATGGTGCGCGCCTTTGATGACACAGCGATGAAGTTGCAACGCTCGGGGAGGATCGGTTTCTCGATCCCGAACCGTGGCATCGAGGCGACACAGGTCGGAGCTGCGAGCGCGTTGAGGACGACGGATTGGATCTTCCCTAGCTATCGCGACTTTGGGATGGCGCTCTATCACGGGGTCAGCGCCACAGACATGATGCACAATATGTTCGGTAACGCGCTCGATGCCAGCAAGGGTCGACAGATGCCGGTGCACTTCTCTTTTGAAGAGCCGATCCACTTTGTCTCGATCTCTTCGCCTATCGGTACACACATCCCGCAAGGAGTCGGTGCGGCGCACGCGATGAAGTTGCGTGGTGAAGACTCGGTCGCGCTGATCAGCTTTGGAGACGGCGGGACCTCGAGCTTGGGCTTTCACTCAGGGTTGAACTTCGCTGGGGTGTGGAAGAGCCCGGCGGTCTTCCTCTGCCAGAACAATGGCTACGCGATCTCAATGCCGACGGAGAAGCAGACAGCCTCCGACGGCTTCGCGGTGAAGGGGGAGGCCTATGGGATCCCCGCCATCCTCGTTGACGGCAATGACCTCTTAGCCGTAAGGCAGGCGACCGCTGAGGGCGTCGCTCGCGCTCGCGCAGGGGACGGACCGACCCTGATTGAGGCGAAGACCTTCCGAATGGGCGGGCACTCCACCTCAGATGATCCCTCCAAATATGTGCCGAAAGAGCTCCTGGATGAGTGGGAAGAGAAGGACCCCGTCCCGCGTTTTGAGGCATATCTCGCTTCCAAAGGGCTCTGGGTGGAGGGCGATCGCGAGACGCTCTACTCTGGGTGCATGGCAGAGGTGAAGGAGGCCGCAGATTTGGCGCAGGCGACTCCCTTGCCTAGCCTCGAGACAATCTTCTCCGACGTCTACGAGGAGGTCCCGCAGCACATCCGCTCACAAGGTGAAGAGGCCTATGACTTGTTACGTCGCAAAGGTGACGCGGGCGGCGGCGGCGGCGAGTTCCCGCTCTAGCTAGCGGCTCAATCCAAGACCTCACAATAACGATCGAACCAAGCAATCCCAGATGGCGATACTCACCCTCCTCCAAGCAGTAAACGAAGGCCTCAAAACGGCCATGCGTGATGACTCGAACGTCCTCGTCTTCGGCGAGGATGTCGGGCCCAAGGGCGGCGTGTTCTTGGCGACAGAGGGACTCACGAGTGAGTTCGGTGAAGAGCGCTGCTTTGACACGCCCCTCTCTGAAGACGGCATCGTCGGGGCGGCCATCGGTATGGCGATGAACGGTCTCAGGCCTGTCGCAGAGATTCAGTTTCAGGACTTCATCTTTCCGGCCTTTGACCAGATCGTCTCTGAAGCTGCGAAGCTTCGCTATCGCTCAGGCGGTCAGTACACAGCGCCGATGGTCATCCGAACGCCGTACGGTGGAGGGATCCGAGGCGGGCTCTATCACAGCCAATCCGGTGAGGCTTATTTCTGCCACACGCCTGGGCTCAAGGTCGTCACGCCCTCCACGCCGCATGACGCGAAGGGGCTGCTCATCGCTGCAATTCAGGATCCGGACCCCGTGCTCTTCCTCGAGCCGAAGGCGCTCTATCGCTCGGTGAAAGGTGAGGTCCCTGAGGGCTCGTACACCGTGGACCTGTCGACCACTCGCACAGTGCGAGAGGGGGATGCTGTGACGGTCTTCTGCTATGGCGCGATGGTGCCCGTCTGTGAGAAAGCCGCAGAGCAAGCTGAAGAGTCAGGCATCTCCGTCGAGGTCATTGATCTTCGTACGCTCTATCCGCTGGATGAACAGGGCGTCTTGGCTGCTGCTAAGAAGACGGGGCGCGTCGTCACCGTTCATGAGGCCCCGCGCTTTTGTGGCTATGCTGCTGAGATAAGCGCGATCATCGCTGAGCGTGCGATCGAATACATGGAGGCGCCTGTCACTCGAGTCACAGGCTTTGACACTCCCTTCCCGAACACTCTTGAACATCATTATCTGCCGGATCACCGGCGTGTCCTGGACGCGATTGAGCGCGTCCATGCTTTCTGAGGAGTTACTGAGATGACCATCGAATTTAAGCTCCCTGATATAGGCGAAGGCGTCGCTGAAGGTGAGATCGTGCGCTGGCTCGTAACTGCAGGAGATGCGGTCTCTGAACATCAGCCCATCGTTGAGGTGATGACAGATAAAGCCACTGTCGAGATCCCCTCACCTGCGGGTGGTGTCGTGACTGACCTCCTCGCTCAGGCCGGAGAGGTCGTCCCTGTCGGAAGCGTCATCTTCAACTTGGAGACCGCAGCCGCCGCAGCGCCTGTGGCTGCTGCACCGGCAGCAGCTCCTGCATCGAGCGCGGCAGCATCCGAGCTGCTCGAGTTTAAGCTCCCTGATATAGGCGAAGGCGTCGCTGAGGGTGAGATCGTCCGTTGGATAGCGGCGGAGGGTGCGAGCGTTGAAGAGCACGAGCCCATCGTCGAGGTGATGACAGATAAGGCGACGGTGGAGATCCCCGCGCCAGCAAAGGGCGTCGTCGTCAAGCAAATGGTCGCCGCGGGCGAGACCGTTCCGGTGGGGACGGTCATCTTCCAGCTCGCGACCGCTGGCGCAGCCGCGAGCGCGTCTGTCGCGCCCGCTGCAGCCCCAGCCTCAGAGGCGAGAGCCACGGCTCCTGCGGTCGCTGCGCCTGCTGTGGTAGCGCGCGCTGCCGATGAGCGCGTCCTCGCCGTACCAAGCGCCCGCAGGGTCGCGCGAGAGCTCGGTGTTGAACTTGGGCTCGTCGCAGGTAGCGGTCGCAACGGAGTGATCCGCAGAGCAGATGTAGAGGCCTTCGCTGCCGGTGCTTCAGTGAGTGCGCCCGCAGCGGCTCCTGTCTCTAGCCCCGTCACTGCTCCCGCCGCCAGCTCGAGAGTGGGCAGCGAGACCCGCGTCCCGTTCAGGGGCATGCGGAGGAAGATCGCTGAGGCGATGGTGCGCTCTAAGTTCACAGCTCCGCACTTCACCGTTGTCGAGGAGGTCGATGTCACTGACCTCGTTCGTATCCGCACGCAAGCTAAAGCGATCGGTGAACTCGATGGCGTCAAGGTCACTTATATGCCCTTTATCATGAAGGCTGTCGCGCTCTGCTTAGAGCGCTTCCCGATGCTCAACGGTCGTCTAGATGAGGCGAGCGAAGAGATCGTTCAGTGCACTTACTCAAACCTCGGGATCGCGACCGACACTCCCAATGGCTTGATCGTCCCTGTGATCAAAAATGTGCAGACGAAGAGCGTCATGCAGCTGGCTGCAGAGCTGGGCGAGCTCGCGGAGCGCACTCGTGGCGGCAAGGTGACTCGGGAAGAGCTCAGCGGCAGCACCTTCACCATCACGAACGCTGGAAACATCGGTGGGATCCACGCGACCCCGATCATCAACTTCCCCGACATCGCGATCCTCGGTGTGCATAGGATTCGGAAGGCGCCTGGAGTCGTGGAGGCGCCCGGCGGAGACCGCATCGAGGTGCGTCAGTTCATGAACTTCTCCATCAGCGTCGATCACCGCTTGGCGGATGGCGCCGACGGCGCTCGAATGCTGACCTATCTGCGTACGCTGCTGGAGAGCCCCGGGTTGCTCGCCCTCTAGGGCAAAGGCTGATGATTCGAACTCCTGAGGAGCTCGTGGCGGTCCTCGGACCGGATGGTGCCGCGCTCGGCCCGCTCCCTGATTTGGAGCGCGGTCGCATGCGTGAGCTCTTCGTTCACATGGCGCGTGTGCGCTGTGTTGATGACCGCATGCTCAAATTGCAGCGGGCAGGGCGCGTCGGGTTTGTCGGGACGGCACGCGGCCTAGAGGCAGCGATGATCGGCTCAGCGGCAGTGCTGCGACAGGCTGACTGGCTCTGGTCTGGCCTGCGAGAGGGCGGCGCAGCGGTCATGCGCGGGTTGCCGCTCGATGAATATGTCGCACAGATGTACTGCAACTCTAATGACACCGCGAAGGGTCGGCAGATGTGCAATCACTTCCAGCACCAACCGACAAACTACCCCTCGTGGTCCAGCGTGATCGG
>JAPKBY010000180.1 GCA_028823185.1 Planctomycetota bacterium | reverse complement strand
ACACCGATCAGAAGAAAGGCTGTGATCGAGGCGACGAGCGCCAGAGAGATCACCGGGTAAGTCATCGCTGAGCGGAGCTCCGAGCGCAGCTTGTCGGCCTCTTCTAAGTGGTCAGCCAAGCGCTCTAGGATTTGATCCATCTGACCGGAGGCTTCACCTGCTTTCACCATCGAGATATAGAGCTGCCCGAACACCTTCCCGCAGCTCTCTAGGGCCGCTGAGAGGTCGGCTCCATTACGAACCTCAGCCGCTATGTTCGCGCTCACCTTGCACATCGCGGGGCTCTCTGACTGCTCAGAGAGGACCTCGAGGGCCTCCATCAAAGCGAGGCCAGCAGCTAGCATCGTCGAGAGTTGACGGGTAAACATCGAGAGCTCAGTCGCCTTGACTCGACCCGGCACCTTGCGTGCACTGAAGAGCTTTCCGAACGCCGCTCCAGCCCCCAGAGGAGCAGCTTCAACTTTGACGACAGAGAGGTCTCTTGCCCTCAAGATGGTCACGACCTCTTCTGAGCTAGAGGCGGAGACTTGTCCCTTGATGGACCTCCCCGTTCGCTCTCGCGCAGCGTATTGATAGAGGCTCAAGCCGAGTCACCGCTGCGGTCCTGACGGTCGTCGATCGTAACTCTTAGGATCTCTTCTAGAGAGGTCTTCCCGCGCAGGAAGTTCTTCAAGCCGCTGTGACGCAATGACTCCATACCACCTCTCATCCCTAGCTGATGAAGTTCGTGCGATGAAGATCCGGACAGAATCAGTCGCCTTAGATCCTCGTCAAAGCGGAGCGCCTCGACCAAGGCGAAGCGCCCTGAGTAACCATTGTGACAACGAGCACAACCTTCCGGGTTCGCAGAGAAGGGGGTCGCGCCCTCCCAGTCCACCTCCGTCAAGCCGAGCGTAAGAAGCTCAGCTTCACTAAATTTCGCTGGCCTACGGCAGTGGTCACATAGCTGGCGAGCGAGGCGCTGAGCAGCGACACAGGTCACAGAGCTAGCCACCAAATATGGATCAACACCCATGTCAACCAGACGGTTGACGCTGCTCGCTGCATCGTTCGTGTGCAAGCTAGAGAGCACCAGGTGCCCCGTCAGGGCAGCTTTCACCGCAATATCCGCGGTCTCCAGGTCCCGGATCTCACCGACAAGTACGACGTCAGGGTCTTGCCTAAGGATGGAGCGGAGCGCGCCCGCGAAGCTCAGGCCACGCTTCGGCTGCACCTGGACTTGGTTGATTCCAGGCATTCGATACTCAACAGGGTCCTCTACCGTAGTGACGTTCACTCCATCACCTGCGATCTCACGCAGGCAAGAGTAGAGGGTGGTGGACTTGCCAGAACCAGTCGGGCCGGTCACAAGCACTAGGCCATGCGCAGCTTGAATCGCGTGCCGTAAGTCTAAAAGCGTCTTCTCTTCGTAGCCGAGGGAGTCAATCCGGTGTGGAACGCTGTTGGAGTCAAGGATACGAAGGACGGCCTTCTCTCCTCCAACGACAGGGAGCAGAGAGAGACGAAAATCGATCGCTCTCCCCTCGTATCGAATACGGAACTTTCCATCCTGGGGACGAAAGCGCTCTGCGATGTCCAGCTCCGCCAAGACCTTCAATCGACTAATGATCGCTGGCAGCAAGCTCTTCGGCGGCTGCGTGAGGGTCGAGAGCGTCCCGTCTACACGGAGACGAACGCTCACATTTTGATCACCTGGCTCGATATGAATATCGCTGGCCTTCTCCTCTAGTGCGCGCGTGAGCAGGGCATTGATCATGCGCACAGCGGGGGCGTCATCTCCGACCTCTCCATCGATGTCTAGGTCGTGATCCTCTAGATGAGGCTCTACCTTGACCTCCATTTCGAGGCTTCCATTAACTCCCACCTCTCCGAGGAGCTCCTCCACCTCTCGCTCTGTCGAACGAAACGCGAGCTCTATGGCTGCGCGAAGAGAGCGAGGGTCCGTGACCATGGGGAAGACTCTCGTCCGAGTTCGCTTCTCTATGTCATCAATTAGGACTAAGTCAAAAGGGTCACAAACAGCGACCGTCAGGACGTCACCATTCTTTACGAGGGGTATGACCCCTCGATCAAGGCATACAGTTCGTGGGACGCAGTCCAATGCATCCTGTGAGATTTCAATCTGATCAAGGTCCACGGGCGGCATCCCTGAAGCCAACGCGAGCTCGGCGACGAGCGCGCCAGTGTCTAGTGCCCCAGCATCAAGCAGCTCCACCACCACCTCAGGAGAGCGCGTAGCTGCGTCATCCCATTCATCCTTATTGACCAGTCCACGCTCAAGGACGAGGCGCTCCATCCGTCTAGACCCGCTCATGCACCGACAGCCCTCATTAGGCTCCTCAGCTCGCTGGGGTCAGCTAAGGCGCCTTCAGCCTCAGAGATCGTGATCTTTCGAGCCTCGAGGAGCTGAAAGAGCGCTTGAGCCATCGTGCACATGCCCTTCGCAGATCCAGTTTGAATACAGCTGGCGATCTGGTGCGTGCGCCCCTCTCTGATGAGAGCTCGAAGTGCTGGCGTCGTACGCATGACCTCAGCAGCGAGAACGCGCCCTTTCCCGGAGGCGTGCGGTAAGAGCTGCTGAGAGATGACCGCCTCTAGGGAGAACGAGAGCTGAGTACGAACCTGTGTCTGCTGATGCGAAGGAAAGACGTCCATGACCCGGTGAATGGTCTGTACGGCGTCAGAGGTGTGCAGCGTGCCAAAGGTCAGGTGCCCGGTCTCTGCCATGGTCAACGCAGCCTCGATGGTCTCTAAGTCGCGCAACTCACCGACCAAGACGACGTCCGGGTCTTGCCTGAGCACGCTCTTCAGCGCACGACCGAAGCTGTGCGTGTCTCCACCGACCTCTCTTTGAGTGACGACGCATGAGCGGTGAGAGTGCGTAAACTCGATCGGATCTTCGACCGTCACAATGTGCGAGCTCCGAGTGCTGTTGACGTGATCAATCATCGCTGCCAGAGAGGTCGATTTCCCGGAGCCCGTGGCCCCGGTGATCAAGACAAGCCCGCTCCTAAGATTTGAGATCTTCTCGCAAGTATCCCTCGGCAACCCCAAGTCTTCAAAAGAGGGGATCCTGTCAGGGATCGCCCTAAATACAGCGCCCACGGCGCCTTGCTGCCTGAAGATGTTTGCGCGAAAGCGCCCGCTCCCCTCTTGAGCGAATGAGAGGTCGAGCTCCAAATCCTCTTTCAAGGTGGCTAATTGATCACCGCTCAGCGCGGCCTCTGCGAGCTGTTGTGTGTCGAGATGGGTGAGCTCCGGCCCCTCAATCTCCAGCAACTTCCCGTCAATCCGGAGTCGAGGTGGAGACCCCACCGAGAGGTGTAGATCCGACCCGCCCTGCTCAACGAGCAGCGCGAGCAATGTGCTCAGTTCGTATGAATTCATTCTGGCTAGAGGTCCCTACGACCTCACTGCTTCCCCATACTTCGGAAGCTAAGGGCACATGCCTGAAACCAAACGAGGTGATTCTCCCCAAAAATCAAGGGATGAAGGCCCGACAGCCTCCAATCTCAAGACGGCGATCCCTACGTCCCCAAGAACCAGTCCACCAGGTAGGGCTCCCAGAACAGCATGACCAGCGCCACGCCGAGCGCGAGATGAGGACCAAAGGGTAAGTATTGCCCAGCGACTCTGGCTGTACGCCAGGCGCTAGCGCGACCACGTCGCCGGCCCCTAGTCCGATCACGACCTCGGACAAGGCAGTAAAAACGCAGCAGGTTGCTCACCCCCACAACGCTCGCAGTAACTGAGCCAAGAAGCAATGCGACGAGGACTCCTCCTGGTCCGATGAAGCCTCCACCTGCGGCGAGGAGCTTGACGTCACCGAAGCCCATAGCGTCTTGCCCGAAAGCTCTAGACCCGAGGCGGGAGACCATGATGAGAATCCCGCCACCAGCGGCCATCCCTATGAGAGAGGCTGCGACAGATGCCCCCCGCGTTATCTCTGTTCCATCAGAGAGCCACTGCGCGACCCATGTGTACTGGTGAAGAGCGGGAACAGCGCAGGCCGCGATTGGGGCGAGAACCATCCCTCCGATCGAGACTGAGTCTGGGATCTCGTAGCAATCAAGATCAACAAAGGTCGCCGTCAAGAGTGCGCTAAGGACCAAGAGATGAACCCCCAGAAGGAGGTATTCGCCCTCCGCTGTCGCGCCCACTGCGACCCACCACACAAGCGCCGTCAAGAGCTCCATCAATGGATAACGAGCTGGAATCAGGACATGACAGGCCCGACACCGCCTTCTAAGGGCGACCCACGAGAGCACAGGGATGTTCTCCCACCAAGAGAGGAAGTGCCCACACTCTGGACAGCTAGACCTCTTCGGATGACTCGGCGTCTGCCCAGGGATCTGATAGCGATGAACGACTACGCAGAGAAAGGACCCAATGAATAGCCCGAAGACAGCCGCAATGATCTGAAGGTACGCTGGATCAAAGGGTGAGCTCATCGCGGCTTCTCTTCCAATCGAATTCGTTCCCAGCGGAGCTCGGCTCTGTCGACAACAGGGCTCACCCAAGGCTCTGCCGCAACACCAGATGGTGGCAGAGCTGAGACCTGAATCAGCAAGCGCAGGCCGCCCTTTGGTGGGAGGAGTCGGGGATCATCCTTTGGATCGAAGCTGTCTCCACGCACTTGAGCCCCTGAGATCTCCAGATCTTGAGGGAGAAACATCATCCTCCATGTCCCAACCCCATTTC
>JAPKBY010000179.1 GCA_028823185.1 Planctomycetota bacterium | reverse complement strand
CGTCCTCGAAGAGGCCCTCGCCCGCGCTGGTGAAAACCGCGCCCAGCTAGAGGCCGCCCTCGACGCGGTCGAAGACTCCGAGCGCCCGGGGCTGGAGTTCTTGATCCGCTACATGCCCGAGGGTGACCTCACGAGTCTCAGCTCTGACTTCCTCGTCGAGCACGTACGCTATGCCTACAAGGCCTGGGAGGAGGCTCCCTGGAAAGACGCCGTGTCAGAGGAGCACTTCTTCAACAACGTCCTCCCCTACGCCAGCATCAACGAGCGCCGCGACTCTTGGCGCAAGGACTTCTATGAGCGCTTCGCGCCCCTCGTCGCTGAGGCGAAGACTCCCTCGGAGGCGACGGCGATCTTGAACCAGCAGGTCTTCCCGATGGTCAAGGTGAAGTACTCGACACAGCGGCCCAAAGCGGACCAAAGCCCTTATGAATCCATCGACGCGAGCATGGCCTCCTGCACAGGTCTCTCGGTGCTCCTCATCGACGCCTGCCGTTCGGTCGGCGTGCCAGCGCGTTTTGTCGGCACTCCGCGCTGGTCAGACGACAGCGGAAACCACTCCTGGGTAGAGATCTATGATGAGGGCTGGCACTTCACCGGCGCTGCCGAGCCCACGGGCGACGAGCTAGACCGCGCCTGGTTCACGGGCCGCGCCTCAAAGGCGGTGGCCCTCTCCGAGGTCTATGGCGTCTTCGCCGTGAGCTACAAGCCCACGCCCCAGCGCTTCCCGATGGTCTGGCGTCCCGAGGCAGACTATGTCCACGCCGTCAACGTCACGACGCGCTACACAGGCCACGCCTGTCAGATCACGGAGGGATATGCACGGGTGTACTTCAAAGTGATGAGCGCCGCGACCGGCGCACGCGTCTCCGCGAACGTGATGGTCTTGGACTCCCCTTGCGCGGTGCTGTTCGACCTCCCCACGAAGGACGAGCGCTTTGACGCGAACGACCACGCGACGCAGCCGATGCTCATCGGCGGCACATTCCTCGCGAGCGTACACCACGAGGGGATGAGCGCGAGCGCCCACTTCACCGTCAAAGAGGGTGAGCAGCTCATCACCCTCGTCCTCGAGGAGAGCCTCACGAAGGAAGAGGCCGAGGAGGCCGAGACTGAGCTCTGGGACGCCCATGTCGAGCGCATCCGCGCCGAGCGCAGCGCAGAGATGGAAGCGCGCGTGCTCACGCACGGCGAGCACGTGATGCCCTTCTGGTACACGACCTATGGCGACGCGCCCGCGGGAGAGCGCAGCCTCATCATCTCCATGCACGGCGGCGGCGGCGCCCCCGCAGAGGTCAACGACCAGCAGTATGAGAACCAAAAGAAGCTCTACAAACCGGACGAGGGCGTCTACCTCGCCCCGCGTGCGCCAACGAACACCTGGAACCTCTGGCACCAAGGACACATCGACGTCCTCTTTGATCGCTTGATCGAGAACCTCATCGTCTTCGAAGGTGTCGACCCCGACCGCGTCTACCTCACCGGCTATTCAGCTGGTGGCGACGGCGTCTGGCGCCTCGCGCCTCGCATGGCTGACCGTTGGGCGGCATCGGCGATGATGGCAGGACACCCAGGCGGCGTCTCCATGGACAACATGCGCAACTCCCCCTTCACGGTCCAAATGGGCGGAAAAGACGAGGCCTACAATCGCAACGGCCTCGCGCGTGAATACAAGGAGACCCTCGCCAAGCTGCACGAGGCCGACCCCGAGGGCTACGACCACTGGGTCGAGATCTACGAGGACAAGGGGCACTGGATGGACAAGGAGGACGCAGCCGCCATCACGTGGATGCAGGAGCGCACTCGCGACCTCAGGCCCAATAAGGTTGTCTGGCGCGTCGACGGTAGAGCACCGCACCGCTCCTACTGGCTCAGCCAAGACGAGGTCATGGGCGGCTCCCGCGTCGTCGTCGAGCTCAAAGGCCAAGAGATCCACGTCCTCGAGTGCGAGAACACCGACCGGCTCACCTTCCGCCTCGACGACTCGATGCTCGACCTCGACCAAGCGGTCAAGGTCAAGCGCGGCTCCGCCTATTACTTCATCGGCAAGGTCCCCCGCCAACGCGCCGTCCTCGCGGAGACGCTCGCAGAACGCAGCGACCCCAAGGGCATGTTCTCAGCTGAAGTCACGGTCGACTTCCGCACCGACCAGATCGACCTCCCGCCCGAAGAGGGTCGCTAGCGGCGCGCCGCGACCGCGCGGCGTACGAGCTCGTCGGCGGAGACGCCGGCGAGGATGACGATCCCGATGATGGCGAACTCGATGTTGTTCGGGATGGCGTCGATGAGGACGATCGCGTTGCGAAGGACTTGCATCAACGCAGCACCGATGATGACGCCCAGGATGCTCACCTCGCCTCCGCGCAGTGAGCAGCCACCGAGGACGGCAGCGGCGATCGCATAGAGCTCATAGAAGCTGCCGAAGTCCACGGGCTGAGCCGAGCCCACATCGAGGACGAAGAGCATCCCTCCTACCCCGGAGAGCAATCCACAGACGGCGTAAGCGAGGATCACCATCCTGTCTGTGTTGACGCCGGAGTAGCGAGCGGCCTCCTCGTTCCGGCCCAGCGCCTTCAAGTAGCGTCCCCAGACCGTGCGGTGCAAAAAGACCGCTGAGAGACCAGCGACTAGCAGCAAGAGCACACAAGGCATCGGTACGCCAGCGTCGGTAAAGGGCAAGGGCAGAGATCCTTGAGCGAGCCACTTGAGCCCCTCGTAGCCACCTTTGAAGCCCTGTGATTGATCGGCGACGATGCCGCGCGTCGCGCCCCGGTAGAGCAAGAGGCCGCAGAGCGTAACGACGAAAGGCTGCAGCTTGAGCTTGGTGATGAACCAGCCGTGCGCGACGCCGATCCCGACAGAGAGCAGCGCGAGCAGCGGCAACACGACCCACGGGCTCATGCCTTGCTCTACGAGCAGCCAGGGCAAGAGGCAGCCTGTCAGGCAGATGACAGAGCCGATAGAGAGGTCAATCCCAGAGGTCACGATCACGAAGGCGGCGCCGATCGAGATGATCCCGAAGAGGGCCGTGCGACGCACGACGTTCTCGATGTTGCGCCCAGTGAGGAAGTATTCGCTCACGATGGTCGTGACGAGGCAGACGACGAGCAGCAAGCCGAGGATGCCGATGATCTTCTTCATGCCTTCACCTCAAGCTCGCCACCTGTGGCGAGATGCATCACTGCCTCTTCGGTCATAGCGTCGCCCGAGAGCTCTCCCACGAGCCTGCCCTCGTGCATCACGAGCACTCTATCAGCGAGGCCTAGGACCTCCTCCATCTCACTGGAAGCGAACAAGACGCCCATCCCACCCGCGGCGAGCTCTTCGATCAACTGATAGATCTCCTGCTTCGCCCCGACGTCGACTCCGCGGGTCGGTTCATCCATCAGCAAGACCTTGGGATCGGTAGCGAGCCAACGCCCCAGGACGACCTTCTGCTGGTTCCCGCCCGAGAGCAGCCGCACCTCCTGCTCTGCTGAGGGCGTCTTGATCGCGAGCCTTCGGATCGCGGCGCTCGTATGCGCCTCCTCCAGCTCAGCATCGATGAAGCCCCTCTTGGAGTCTGCCTCGATGGTCGCGAGCGTCGTGTTCTCTCGAACGCCCATCTCCAAGATCAGCCCTTGGTCTTTGCGATCTTCCGGCACGAGCGCGAGCCCGGCCGCGATCGCGACGCTCGGGTCTCCGAGAGCGAGCGGCGCACCTCCGACTCGCACGGCGCCAGCCGCCGCTGGCTCCACACCGAACACAGCCGTGAGCAGCTCGCTACGCCCGGCACCGACCAGCCCAGCTAGGCCGACGATCTCACCAGCCCGAAGCTCAAGACAGACCCCCGGTTCGGGGTGAACAGCGCCGCGCAAACCCTCCAGCTCCAGCACGAGCTCACCAGGCTCAAGCGCCGCGCCGCTGCGTAAGCTCGTGATCTCGCGCCCGACCATCAATGGGATGAGCTTTGCGCGAGTGATCTCCTTCTCCTTGAGCTCTCCGACCAGCTCTCCGTCTCGCAGCACCACGACTCGATCGCAGAGCTCTTCGATCTCTCGCAACCTGTGCGAGACATAGATAACGCTGATGCCTCGCGCCGCGACGCTCTTCACGACCTCGAAGAGTCGCTCGACCTCTGGCTCCGTGAGGCTCGAGGTCGGCTCGTCCATGATGAGGATGCGCGCGTCAACGCTGAGCGCCTTCGCGACCTCGATGAGCTGGCGCTGACCGATCGGGAGCTCCGAGACCTCCGTCGCAGGGTCGACATCTAAGCCGACCGCGGCCATCCACTTCGCCGCCTCCAGGCGCTCTGCCTCAAAGTCGATGCCGCCTGGCAACCAGCCTCGGCGCAGCTCGCGCCCCAAGAGCACATTGGCAGCCGCGTCCAAATTATCCGCGAGGTTTAGCTCTTGGTGAATGAGCACGACACCGAGTTCCAAGGCCTCCTTCACGGACCCTAGCGAGACCTCCTCGCCATTGATTCGAATCACGCCGCTCTCTGGCGTGTGAATCCCGGCCAAGATTCGGCCGAGCGTGGACTTCCCTGCGCCATTCTCGCCGACGAGCCCGAGGACCTCTCCGCGTCCGAGCTTCAGGCTGACCCCTTCCAAGGCGCGCACGCCTGGGAACAGCTTGCTGACCCCTTCAAGCTCAAGGAGCGGCGCTCCGGAGACGTCGCCCACGCTACTCCTGTCCCAGGTTCGCCTTCAGCTCAGCCCAGAACTCAT
>JAPKBY010000178.1 GCA_028823185.1 Planctomycetota bacterium | reverse complement strand
GACCAGATGTTCCGATACTCGACGCCGTGTCCGTGATCCTGCAAGAGGATCGGGCCCACGCCGGGCTCATCACCCGCCATGGCCGCCGTCGTCGTGCCGTCGACCTCCACGTCATCGTGAATCTTGAGGCCGTTGTGCCAGACCGACATGCGCACGTGCTCGGTCTTCTTGCCGTCAGCATCGAGGCGCGCTGAGCGGAACTCGATGTCATAGCTCTGCCACTCCCCCGCTGGCTTGCAGGCGTTGACGCTCGCGATGTGCTTGCCATAGATGCCGCCGCAGTCACCGCTCTTCAGCTCCAAGCCGAGTGAGTCCAAGACTTGAACTTCATAGCGACCCTGAACGTAGACGCCTGAGTTGCCGCGGTTTTGCCAGCCGTTCGTCTCAGGGGTCTGGGGAACCTTGAACTCTACGTGCAAGAGGAAGTCGCCCTCGAGCTGAGCCTTGGAGACGAGGTTGCCGTTCCCACCCGTCACCTGCATGGCGCCGCCTGAGACCTTCCACTGCGCGTCCTTGCCGTTCTGGTGCTGCCAGCCGTCGAGGCTAGAGCCGTCGAAGAGCACGGTCGCGTCCTCAGGCGCAGGCGTGGAGAGCGAGGGTCCGTTGACGGCCCACTCGATGCCAGCGATCAGGTGCTCTTGGAAGAGCGGGTTCGTCCAGACGTCCTCGCGGTGTCCGAGGGCGGTGTAGAACATCTTCCCTTGGCCCTGGTCCTTGCACCAAGAGTTGGCGAAGTCCTTGTCGGCGCGCTTGCCGCGGCTGACGTCAAAGGCGTCTGTGTCTAGTGAGAGCAAGACGTGGTTCGGGTGACGGCGATACCACTTGAACTGATAGATCTCGTCATTCATCACCCACTTATCACCGAGGTGCTTGGTCGAAGGGTGGTTCATGTCCTCGACCTTCATCGTCACCTCTTCATGCCAAGGGTGGCCGTCGAAGGCGCCGCCGACCATCTCCATATAGTCAGCGAACTTATAGAAGGTGTCCGAGGCGCAGTGCACTCCACAGAAGGCGCCGCCTGCGCGCACCCAGTCCATGAGCGCGGTCTGATCCTCAGGGGCGATGGGCAGCTCGCCTGTGGTGTAGAAGAGGACAGCGTCATACCTCTCGAGGTTCTCGCCGTTGATCTCCGAACAGTCCTGAGTGCAGTCGACCTCGAGGCGGCCCTTCGAGGACTCGATGAGCAGGCGCTCCGCGTGGGCCAGCGTCTCAGGGTCAGGCCTCGTGACGACCGAGTGCCGGAAGCCGGCCGAGTGAGTCAGGAAGAGGACCTTGAGAGGCTCCTTCTCCTCTCCCGGCGAAGCCGAGAGCGAGAGAGTGGCGAGAGCGAGGAGGGCGATCAGTGCGGCTTTCTTCATGTGTGGCTCCTTGTAGAGAGCTGCACCATAACCGAGAACTACCTAGCTGTACCAAGGAGAGTCCAGCCTGAGATCTGACGCTCTCAGTCAGCCCTCTCCGTGATGAGCTGGGTCACGAAGTTACGCAGCAAGCTCTGACTCATCGGTGTGTCGCTGGCGCGCTCGCTGAGCTCCAGCGGGTCGCCTCCCTCTTCAACGATGATCCCAGCGCGACCTCGGACATAGCCGCGCATGATCTCTCTGTCGAACTCGGGGTGAAACTGCACGCCATAGCAGCTCGGCGTGAAGCGGATGCACTGGTGGTCGTCTGAGTCAGAGCTCGCGAGCGCGCGCGCTGCCTCCGGCAGCACCGCCACCGTGTCGACATGACAGGCGTTCGCAGTGAAGCGCGCGCTGATCCCGGCAAAGAGCGGATCGTCAGCGGTGCACTCGACCTCCACCGTACTCATCTCGCGACCCTTCGGATTGAGCCTCACCTCGCCCCCTAGCGCTTGAGCGAGGAGCTGGTGGCCGAAGCAGACGCCGAAGGTCGGGACGCCCTTAGAGACGAGGACCCGCAACCACTCCTGCGCCACGACCATCCAAGGCTCTTGATCAGGGACGTTCGCGGCGGAGCCCGTGATGATGACACCTTGAAGCGAGCTGTCCATCGGTGGAAAGCACCCATCTCGGACGTCGTAGGCATTGACCTCCCCGCTCCAGTCCTCCTCGAGCAGCGCAGCGAAGATCTCACCATAGCCGCCCCTCGTGTCCAGGACCTGCGAAACGGGAGCCCCAGTGATGAGGATCGCTATCTGAGGAGCGCTGCTCATCGAATCATTCGGAGAGCACCTCGGGTGCCTCGCAGATCCCCTCGTGGCAGATGTAGAGCGTCGGCTTGCCATCCCTCGCTGTCTTGCCTTCGATCGCAGGCAAGAGCGCCGTGAGGCGCTCGCGCTCCTCTTCCTCAACGACGCTAAGAACCCGATAAGGCGGCCAGACCGTCCGCCAGCGCTCGAGCTCCTTCATCAAGACAGGGTCTGACTTTGAGCCGACGAAGTAGAGCTCCGCGGGCTTGGCCTCGAGGAAGTCATGCACGAGGAGGAACTGACAGAAGGCCGTGGGGTAAGCCGCGATGGCCTGTCCATGTCGCTTGATGGCATCACGCGCGGAGTTGATGCGCTCCGGGTCCCCGGTCAGATAGCCGAGCCTGGCAGCGTTCATCGCCGCGACGCCAGCGCCGCTCGGGAGGCTGGACTCTGTCGCCGTACTGAAGCGCACGAGGAGGTCCTCGTGATCGTGTGCTGTCTTGAACCAAGCGCCGTGCTCGACGTCAGCGAAGTGAGCGTCCGTGAGGTCAGCGAGCTCGAGCGCTGCCTCCAGCCACTCGATCTCCAAGGTCGCCTCGTAGAGGTCGAGCAAACCCTCTGTCACGAAGGCGTGGTCCTCTAGATAACCTGCGAGGTGAGTCACGCCATTGCGCCTCGTACGCATCATGCGACCGTCCTCGGCGCGCATATGCTCAAGGAGGAAGGCGGCGTTCTTCCGCGCAGCTTCGAGATAGCGCTCCTCTCCGAGCGCCATGCCACCGCGCGCGAAGGCTGAGAGCATCAGGCCGTTCCATGCCGAGAGCACCTTGTCGTCTAAGAGCGGGTGGATGCGCGTCTCACGGTGCGCATAGAGCGCCGAGCGCGCGCGCTCAATGGAGACCGCGGTCTCGATCGGATCCAGCTTGCGCTTCTCACAGAAGTCGGCCAGCGACTCATACTGCGTGAGGATGTTCGTCTCCTCCCAGTTGCCATGCTTCGTCACTCCATACCAAGCGATCGCGACGTCGGCGTCTGCACCGCAGATCGCCTTGATCTCATCTAGGCTCCAGACGAAGAACTTACCCTCGACGCCCTCGCTGTCCGCGTCCGTCGCAGAGTAGAAGCCGCCCTCTGCGCTGGTCATCTCACGCAGGACATAGTCGAAGATCTTCGTAGCGACCTCACGCCAGTACTCCTTACCGGTCGCCTGCCAAGCCTCGATGTAGACCCGCGCTAGCTGCGAATTGTCATAGAGCATCTTCTCGAAGTGCGGCACGAGCCACGCGCGGTCCACCGTATAGCGCGCGAAGCCGCCGCCGATCTGATCGTGGATCCCGCCGCGCGCCATGTTCTCTAAGGACTGATCCACCATCGCGGCAGCCCGCGGGTCACCTGCGCGCTCCGCATAGCGCAGGAGATAGAGCATCTCCGTCGAGTGCGGAAACTTCGGCGCGTATTGATCGGGCTGTGAGAAGCCGCCGTGGATCGGGTCAAAGGTCTGACGAGAGTTCTCCACCGCCTGCGGCAAGAGCTCAGCGCCAGGCAAGGAGCCGACCCGCGGCTCATTCTGCCGTTCGAGGTCGGAGGTGAGGCGCGTACCAGCGCTCTCCAGAGACTCGCGATTATCGGTCCACATCGCGTGGATCTGCTTGAGCACCTCAGTCCAGCTCGGGCGACCATAGCCAGAGCGCGGCGGGTAATAGGTCCCTCCGTAGAATGGCTTGAGCTCCGGAGTGAGGAAGCAGTTGAGCGGCCAGCCGCCTTGTCCCGTCATGCGCTGAACAGCCGCCATGTAGACCTGGTCGATGTCCGAGCGCTCTTCGCGGTCGACCTTGATGCAGACGAACCAGCGGTTCATCAGCTTCGCGACCTCTGCGTCCTCAAAGGACTCGTGCTCCATCACATGGCACCAGTGACACGCGGAGTAACCGATGGAGACGAGGATCGGCTTGTCCTCATCTTTGGCGCGCTGCAAGGCCTCAGGTCCCCAGGGATACCAGTCCACCGGGTTGTAGAGGTGCTGCAGGAGATAAGGAGAGGTCTGACCTTCGAGATGGTTCGCCTGCTTGGTCGTCTGATCTTGTGTCATGTCAGAGTTTGGAATGTGCAGAGGGTCTTGCGCGCTCGCCGGAGCGAGTGATGAGAGTAAGAGCGCCGCAGCCGCGAAGGCGGCGATGCGATCAGCGCTTGTAGTGCTGCGCGAGAACATGTGTAACGCAAGCGGTGATGCGCTTGCCGGTGGGGATGTCGAGGAACTCATTGGGGCCGTGCGCGTTGGACTTCGGCCCGAGCACACCTGTGATGAGAAACTGAGCTTCCGGGAACTCATCACCGAGCATGGCCATGAAAGGGATCGATCCGCCCTCCCCCATATAGGCTGAGTCGCGCTCGAAGTGCAGCTGACTGGCCTCATTCGAGGCCTCTATCAACCAGCTGGCTGCTTTCGGAGCGTTCCAACCCTTCGCGCACTGACCCACTTCAAAGGTGACCTTGGCGCCGTGCGGCGGATCTGCCTCGAGAGCCTCTTTCAGCGCCAAGGCAGCTGCAGAGCTCGAGGCCGTCGGCGCGATGCG
>JAPKBY010000177.1 GCA_028823185.1 Planctomycetota bacterium | reverse complement strand
GGTTCTAGTAATCGTGCGTCGATCCAAGATCAGAGCGTAAGGGAAATGCTCCCCTTCTGCTCAAAAATGGGAGGGCGACGCCATAGATGTACCGCAAGACCCAGCGAGTAGGCCTGTCGAGAGGTCACTTTCGAATTTCCAACGACGCGGCTACCAGTCGCCCCTGCTGATTCGTAGGGTTCCGTACGATGACCACATCACCAGAGAGAGAACGGGAGCAAGGCGCAGCGCCCCTGCTCCTCGCCGCGCTCTTACCGCTCGCGCTCCTCACATGGTATTTGCGCTTCCTCGTCGACGACGCCTTCATCGCCTTTCGCTACGCCGAGAACTGGGCTAACGGGTTCGGGCCGGTCTATCACGCAGGTGAGCTAGTCGAGGGCTACAGCGACCTCGCCTGGGTCCTCCTCCTCAGCCTCGCCGCGCGCCTCGGCGCACCGCTCGACCTCTCTGCCCAACTGATCTCCGCTTGCTGCGCCCTCACCACAGCTGCGCTGACAGTCGACGTCCTGCGCAGCCTCCCCCTCTCCAAGTCAGCGCGCCTCGCGGGGGCGCTCACGGTCGGCCTCTCTGCAAACCTCGCGGCCTGGGCCACTGGTGGACTTGAGACGGCGCTCTTCACCCTCGCGCTCTTCGGTCTCTGGCGAGAGATGATGCGAGAGGAGGGGAAGATGTGGAGAGCCGCTCTCTTCGGCGCGCTGCTCGTCAGCGCCCGCACCGAAGGAGCCCTCTGGCTCATCGGCGTCGGCTTCGCAGTGAGCGTCATCGATCTAAAGCGTGCGCCCGCGCGACTGCGCCTCCTCATTCCCGGCCTCTTCGCGCTGGTCCTCGTCCTCCTCTGGCGTCACAGCACCTATGGCCAGTGGCTACCTAACACCGTGTACGCCAAAGCCGGCCTCGACACCGAGACCTTCACCCGCGGCCTGCGATATGTCGCGAGCTGGCTCACCATCTCCCTCGTCCCGCTCGCAGCGACCGTCCTGTCTGGGCGCGCCCTGCGCTCACCAGCCGCCAAGCACGCGCTCGCAGCCGGCATCATCGTAGATGGCGGCGTCCTCTTCGCCATCCTGACTGGCGGCGATTGGATGCCCTTCTTCCGCTTCCTCGCCCCGACCGTCCCCTTCCTCGCGATCCTCCTCGCCGCTGGAGTTCACGGCATGAAGCGCGAGGCGCTCTTCGCCTGGGCGCTCCCTGCCCTCGGCCTCCTCTGCGCCTTCGACCTCCATCTCATGCCGCTGCGAGGGCGTGAGGCCCTCGATTTCCGCGGCTTCGCGGTCGGCTATCAGACCGAGCTCGGGCGCATGGACTCTGCCCGACGCAACATCCCAGTCTTCCGTCAGATCGGACGAGCGCTCAGAGAGCACGCTGGAGCAGAGGACAGCATCGTGCTCGGCGCTATCGGAGCCATCGGATACGAGTCCGGCTTGAGAGTCCATGACCGCAACGGCCTGGTCGACCCAGAGGTCGCGAGCGTCGCCGAGCGCATCTCAGGAAGGAGCGCAGGTCATGAACGGCGTGTCTCGCGCTCGCGCTTCCTCGAGGCCCCGCTCAAGCGCGAAGTCACTTGGTTCGGCGCGAGGGTCGTCTCAAACGAGATCACCTCCATAGAACAGGAAGCGGCGCGTCAAGCCGCCGCGATCATGATGCGCAATGTGATCGCTGGCGACCCAGAAGACGCCGCGCTCCTCGGAGCCTGCCTTCCAGAGCTCTTACGCCGAGAGAAGCAAGCCACCCTGCTCCTCCTGCGAGCCACCGAAGACACAGTCGCAGCGCGCGCTTACTGGAGCTCGCTCGGCTTCTCTAAAGACTCCTGAGAGGGAGAGAGCAGCTGACGCTGACTCCTCCAGAGCCAAAAGTTCTGAGCGGCTGCCCCCGCTGTGACACAGATCAGAGTGGCCTGAAGCCCAGGCAAGGTGGACGACTCTACGAAGAAGTAGAGACCGCTCGCCGTCACCAAGAGAAAGAGCGCGACGGATTCGGGGACAGCGCGGGTCTTATGAGCGTTGACGAGGAAGCCCGTGTGCAGGCTCTGATAGACCGTCGCGGCCGGGAGCAATATCGCTATCGGAACAGCCACGCGCGCGATCCCCACGAGCTCCGGCGTGAGCCCAGAGACGCTCTCAAACCAAACAGAGGAGAGCGGCGTGAGGGAGATGATCGCGAGGAATGAGCTGAGCCCGACCGCGAGCCAGAAGGCGAAGCGCCCCAAGACCTGCTTTGATCCGACGCGGTCAGAGAGGCTGACCACGACCTCGTTGAACGCCACCCCCATTGAGCGCGACATGAAGACCAAGCCATTGACCGGTGGCCACGCCGCGAGATTCTCTAGGGGCATGGGCATCCGCGAGATGCTCGCTGAACCAATCGGCTGAACGAGCAAATTGAGGAGTGGAGTCAGCGCGAGTGGGATATAGAAGCGAAGCAGTCGCGACATCGTCAGCGGCTCAGCTAATGGAGCCTCAGCCAAGGGTCCTTTGATGATGGCCCTTGAGAAGAGTCGCGCAGAGATCATCTCCGCCGTGACTCCAATGCTGAGTCCTGCACCAGCGACAGCGATGCCGGGGATCCCTCCGTGGGCGACCCCAAAGATCAAGAGAGAGCCCGTGACGAGCAGACGTACGATCGTCCCTATCCCCACCGCCTTCGACCGGTCGAAGCGAATCAAGAGGCCTTGATGAAAGCGGCGGTCGGCGATCGCCCAGCTCCAAGGTGTCATCAACTGGAGCCCGAGCCTTCCAGGCTCGATCGCCTCAGTCGGCGGATTGAGAATGGGAATGATCCAGAGGTCATAGAGCGGAGTGAACGCGATGATCGCGTGAACGATCGAGAGCATCACACCGGAATAAGTCGTGAAGCGCTTCAGGCGCCTGAAAGACTCGCGGTCAACGGAGAGCGCAGTCGAGGCGGCCAACATCATGATGATGGGAGCCTCGATCAAAAGAGAGATCGGAAAGACGATCGCCCCGAAAGCCGCCAAGTGAAATTTGGCGTCCGCCAAGCGAGCGATCGTGGCGCTGACCAGTGACATCTCTGCCCCCATCAGCAGCCAGCTAGCAGCCAAGGGCCACCAGGCGCTGAAGACCTGACGGGTGGTGAGCGGTGCTTGTTGTGCGGAGTCCATGAGGACCGGGGTTGTACAGCAGCAGAGCGGCATTCAGCCTAGGGATCCGCCGTTTCTGATGACTTCAGTTCTGAATCCGCTCAATTGGAGTGATGGAACCGCCTGAGGGGGTCGGCACATGAGCGCCATCATTGGCCGGCAGCGGAGCGCCCGATCGATTCATCGCCGTATAAGCTCCCAAGCAGACAACGTTCGCGAGATTCAGACTTCTGACGCCTGGATCGACCGGGATATACACCCGCTGATCAGCGTGAGCCTCTAACAGCTCTGCGGGTAAACCCGCCGTCTCGCTCCCAAAGAGCAGCACATCATCTGTCTCGAACTTTGCCTCAAAGAGTGAGGCTCCACCCCGTGCAGAGAAGAGCTTGAGGCGGTCGCTCAGCGGTCGCTCACTCCCCTCAGCCAAGGCAGTCAAGGCGGCCTCTAGGTCAGGGTGCACATGCAGCGCGACCTTCGGCCAATAGTCGAGGCCAGCGCGCTTGAGGTATTTGTCTTCGAGTGAGAACCCGAGCGGCTCGACCAGATGCAAGGGGAGCTGCAAGGCAGCTGCGAGGCGCGCCGCGCAGCCTGTGTTGTGCGGTATCTGCGGGTGTACGAGGACGATGTCCATCAGCGTATGCCTACTTAATGAGCGGCCCGTTCGCCGCAGACTCTTGAAAAGGGAGAGCGCTCGCACCCGTGAGAGCTAGGTGCTCATTTATCGCGCGCAGATGGTGGTCAACGCCGATTTCGAAGCCGGGCTTAAAACCGGGGACCGTGATGACCTGAGCGAGCACACCGCCGACAGCGCGGTGAATGACTCCGCGGGGAATATAGATCAAATCACCACGCTCAGGGGTGAGCGCCTGAATGAGTTGAGCTGCCACCTCATGAGTCACATCGCCCGGAGCTTCAATGCTAAGCCGTTGACCGCTCGTGTAGATCTTCGCTCCTTCCTCTACCTCTTCGACGATGTAGAGCTCATCGAAGCCGCCCTCCGGAGGGTGGTAGTGACTGAAAGAATTCCACATGCGAACGCGGTGTGCGTTGAGTCCTTCAAAGTTGTACGGGCCGCTCTCTGCGAGCCAAGTGACGAGGATGCGCCGATAGGCGCGCTCCTCCTCCGCACAGCCACCTGGCGTGTCAGTGATGAGAGGGTCGTGATCCGGCCTGATGAAGCTCGGGAGCTCCGTCGGAAGCTCACAAGGGATCTCGAAACAGATCAGTTCGCAGGCTGCGTCAAGAGCGAGCTCCTCTCCAGCACGCAGCCAGAGCAGATCACCTGCGCTGACAGCCGAAGCCTGCAGCTCACGAGCGCCTGAGTTGATCTCAGCCTGAGCTTCACCACAAGTCATGAAGAGCGCCCGAGCGGCAGAGTGGGCCCCAAGCCCTAGGGTGTTCACCATTTGAGAGACCGCATAGCCTGCATTCCTAGAGGCGAACTCTCCCGAGAGAGCTGCGAAGCCGTGAGGGTCGCCCTCAGCCCGCCCCAGATGGGCGACGAAGAGCGAGCTTTGCGTTGAGTCAGACATGGCGACATGACCTCGTGGAAGGAGGTCTTTGAGAGCGTACAGTATTCAGCGCCGCGCACGCCGCGCTGCGCTCCACCACAGATCTCAAAAGAA
>JAPKBY010000176.1 GCA_028823185.1 Planctomycetota bacterium | reverse complement strand
CGGAAAGATCGTCGACTTTCAGATGACTGTTCAGAGCGAGCGCTCTCACGTGAACGACATCTATAGAGGGCGAGTCGTAAACCTCGAGCAGTCGATCGGTGCGGCCTTTGTGGACTTTGGGCGAGGGAAGAATGGTTTCCTTCACACCTCGGATGTCCTCGGCGTCTATGGGGACAAAGACTGGAGCATTGAGAAGTTGCTCACGGTGGAGGTCGACCCGGAAGATTGGGACAACCTTTCAAATCAGCCCTCAATGACCGCTGAGGTCGAGGACGAGAGTGAAGTCAAGAAGGATGAGAAGGCCTCTAAGAAGAAGGTCGTCAAGAAGAAGCCGGTCCGCCGTCGCTTCCACGCCCGACCCAGGCTGCCCATCAAGGATCTCTTGAAGGTCGGCAATATGGTCGTCTGCCAGGTCACTAAGGACGCGATCGGTGACAAGGGGCCAACCCTTACGACCTATCTCTCGATCACGGGGCACTACCTCGTGCTCACGCCGAACATGACTCGTAAAGGGGTCAGCAGGAAGATTGAGAGCGTTCGTGAGCGTAAGCGCCTGCGGAAGATCCTCGACACCTTTGAGCTCCCCGAACAGCTCGGTTTGATCTGTCGTACCGCTTCGAAGGGGCGCAGCGCCGAAGAGCTTCAGCGAGATCTAGACGGTCTGCTCGAGCACTGGGAAAAATTCGGCAAGCGCCTGCGCAGCGGTCGCGGCCCGATGTTGCTCTATGAAGAGCCCGAAGTGGCCGTGCGTACGGTCCGTGAACACTTTGATTCTGACACCGAGGTCGTCTTAGTCGATGACGTGGACATGCATGCTGAGCTCTGCAAATTCGCTGACGCGGTGATGCCTGAGTTTAAGGATCGCATCAAGCTCTATGACGGCAAGCGCCCGCTCTTCCGAGAGGAAGGGATGGAGGAAGAGTTTGAACGGATCTTCTCACGTCGAGTTGAGCTTCCCTCCGGCGGCTCTATCGTGCTCGACCAGACAGAGGCCCTCGTGGCGATCGATGTCAACTCTGGCCGTACTCGTTCGGCCAGCAATGACTTTGAGGACATCGCGCTGAAGACGAACTTGGAGGCTGTCCCTGAGGTCGCACGTCAGATGCGGTTGCGTGACTTCGGCGGCATCATCGTCGTCGACTTCATCGACATGATGAAGAGAGACAACATCCGGAAGGTCGAGCAATCCTTCGCTGATGAGCTCTCTAGGGATCGTGCGAGGAGCAAGGTCGGACGCATCTCACAGTTTGGGCTCCTCGAGATGACTCGAGAGCGTGGCGGACCCGGGATCATCAAGAAGCTCTTCAGCAACTGCCCTCGGTGCAGGGGAGAGGGCAAGATCAGGACGGTTCAGTCTCGTTCTGCCTCAATCTTAAGGCGCCTTCAGTCATCGGTGTCCTTGAAAGGCTTCAGCCAGATCGAGGTTCGGGCCCATGTGGACGCGATCGAATACGTCAAGAAGATCTGTTTTGACGACATCAATGCGCTTGAGGAGGCCTCACAGCGCAAGATCACCTTCATTGAGGCACCGGATCAGCTAGAGGACAGCGTCCTCCGATATCTCCGTGCGGATGGCCGTGAGGTCCGCCCTGGAGGTCGCAAGAAACGCTGAGAGCTGATTCATGGCATAGGAGCACCTGCCCAGGCAACTTGATCGTTGCTTGGGGGTGCTTATGCTTGCAGCCCTTGATATAGTCTGCCCCCTAAATGGCTCCATCGACGGTCTCCTCCGACGTTGGATTGCCCTCAGCCCAGTCGTGGTAGCGCGTTTCCGGATTGTCCGGAGCGTCCCCGGCGGCACAGACCCCAGGAGAAAACATGTACGCCGTTATTAGAGATAGAAACCAGCAGGCCACCGTCCGTACCGGAGACGTGGTGATGTGCGACTTGCTCGCAAGCGCTCAACCCGGAGAGACTGTGACCTTTGATGAGGTCCTCCTCCTCAGTGACGAAGGAAACGTCCAGGTCGGGGCTCCGACTGTTAAAGGCGCCTCCGTCACGGGTGAGATCCTTGGCATGAGAAAAGGAAGCAAACTGGTCGTCTTCCGCTTTAAGCGCCGTAAGAATGTCCGCGTGAAGCGTGGGCACCGTCAGAAGTACACCGCCGTCAAGATCACCTCGATCGACGCCTGAGAGGATTTAAGAATGGCACATAAGAAAGGACAAGGCTCAACGCGCAACGGTCGCGACTCGAACCCCCAGTTCCGTGGCGTAAAGCGCTTCGGCGGACAAACCGTTACTCCGGGGACGATTCTCGTCAGGCAATGTGGCACTCGCTACAAGCCGGGCAAGAACACTGGCCTAGGTAGTGACTACACAATCTACTCGCGCATCGACGGCGTCGTCCGCTTTCAAGAGGGTCGTCGGGTACATGTGGACCCGATCGCCTGAGTCGGCCTGACGCCTTCTGAAGGCGTCGCCCTCATATCGGAGGTCTGTTCGTGTTCCGTGATGAAGCGCATATAGAGGTCGTTGCAGGCAAAGGGGGAGACGGAGCTGTCTCCTTCAGGACAGAGAAATATGTCCCCCAAGGCGGTCCTGATGGTGGCGATGGCGGACGTGGAGGGGACATAATCTTTGTTGCCTCACGCAGTCAGACCTCGCTCCTTGGTGTCGCCCGTAGCCCTCGCTATCGAGCCCAGGACGGCCGCAATGGCGGGACCAGGAAATGTACGGGTGAGGGCGGCGATTCGGTCCGCATTGAGCTCCCCGTCGGGACTTTGATCTTCGACCGCGCTCGTGGAAATCGCCTCGCTGACCTCGTGGAAGAGGGCCAAGAGCTAGTCGTCGCTTTAGGTGGGAGGGCGGGGAAAGGGAACTGCCATTTCGCGAACAGCATTCGACAAGAGCCACGCGTCGCGATCATGGGCAAAGAAGGGGAGCGGCGAGAGCTAAGACTCGAACTGAAGCTCTTCGCGGATGTCGGTCTCGTCGGATTGCCCAACGCTGGCAAGAGCACCTTTCTCTCTGTGGTCACGAAGGCTCGTCCTAAGGTCGCAGACTATCCTTTCACCACGCTCGACCCCCAGGTAGGGATCGCGAGTCTGAATGATTACCAGACGCTCGTCATCGCGGATTTACCAGGGCTCGTTGAAGGAGCTGCGGCTGGAGTCGGGCTCGGTCATCGCTTTTTGAGACATGTAGAGCGCTGCAGGGCTCTACTGCACCTCGTTGATTGCTCTAGCACGGCCATTTTGTCCCCAAAAGAGTCCTATGAGACCATCAGGAAGGAGCTCGAAGAGTTCTCTCCGGTCCTCGCGGCCAAGCCTCAAGTCCTCGCTGCAAGCAAGGTAGAGGGTCCTGAAGGCGAAGAAGGCGCTAGAGAGCTTGAGTTGGCCGTTGGGCAACCCGTGATGAGGCTCTCCTCTCATACGCACCAGGGGATCGCAGAGGTCTTGAATGAACTGCAAGGAATCGTGTTAGAAAGCCGTTAGGCTGGGGAATAGAACTCCTTATCTGGCGTCGGAATGGACAACTCCGGCCCTTGGCACTCCTTGCGACCTAACAAGGAGGCACTTAGCATGGACCTCAGGTACCTATGAACGTCTCTCGACTTCGAAACACGATCTGGATCGTCTCCGCTCTCCTGACCACTGGCCTCGGCTGGTATGTCTATGAGATCGTCGTCGTCTTTAGGAACTCAGAGAGCCTAGTGGCGAGCGCCGATGTAAAGCGCGTCCTCGAGGACGTGGAAGATGAGAGCGGCCCGACGCGGAGTCTGGTGTCCTCCCAATTAGTTACGGAGACCTTCTACAACTTCGATTGGACAGGTAAGCCGCCGTCCATTGTTGTGGAGGTTGATGCTCCAGTCGCCGTCGATGCGGAGCCCATCTATGTTCCGATCGCTGAGGTCTTGGATGTGTACTTCTTGCAGGTAGACAGTGCACACCCTGAGAGAAGTCGAACGTTCATAAAGTACAAGACCGCTGCAAATGTGCAGGGCGAAGCGTCCACCTTAGGTGAAGTGCTCAGCCCAGGAGATCCGCTCGCAGAGCCACATGAATACGCGACCGTCGCCTCCATCTCTTTTGAAGATGGAGTGACCTTTGCCTTCGAAGATGGCGACCGGCCCAATGAGAGCATGCGACCGGAGGAGTACGCGACAGAGTTGGAGATCCCGAAAGTTGACGCTTCAAGCGTGCTTCGCCCCGGAGTGATGTCCATTCCGCGCGGGAGACGTGGCGCTTCTTGGAGACCAACGCAGACGACGAAGGTCGGCAGCGACTCGTTTCAGATAGGGTTGGAAGACGCTGAAGACCTGGGCGAGAACTATGCGCACATCCTCTCAAACGATGTGCGTCACAGGCGCCATCGTGACCCTAAGACAGGGAAGTTTGATGGGATTGAAATCCAAACCGTTGAAAGCGGCTCCACTGCTGCTCGTCACGGCGCAGAAGAGGGCGACGTGATCAAGAGCATCAATGGACACCCGGTGACCAGTGTCAGCGAGGCGATCACCTTCGTAAAGAATCACCAGGGCGAGTACAGCACATGGGAAGTCATTGTCTCAAATCGTGGCGTAGATCGGACGGTGACCTACTACTCGCCGTCAGAGGATTGAGCTGCGGGCCAAGGCGCCCGGAGCCAGAGGAGTCATGAGCTTTGTCACCCTCGATCACGGGAACAGCTCCCTCCATTGGTGTCTCTGGGCTGAGGATGAGCCTGGGCATCTGATCGTTCAGCAGAGAGGTGTCCATAGCAGCGATCCCAGAGGAGCGGGCTGGGC
>JAPKBY010000175.1 GCA_028823185.1 Planctomycetota bacterium | reverse complement strand
AAGGGATTCATTCAAAAGACCGCTAGAGGTCGGCTCATAACAGGCGCTGGATTTGAAGTGCTCGGACAAGCACCTCCTGATAGCAGCCCCACTCCCCCTGGCCTCTTTAACTCCAGCGGGAGTTGAGCGCTCAGTTGAAAGCCCCCTTTGCTGCGTTCCTCCTCGCAGTGACAGGCCTCTTCACGCCCGCATGCTTGCAGCCTGTCAGGCGAGAACTGCCTCCTACCCCGCTAGAACCTAAGCCCGCTCCATCCAGAACAACGCCAATAGAGATCACGCTCCGCTTGAGCCAATTCGAGGGCGCGGACAGCCTGGTCCTCGCTGACGCTGCAGGCGAGGAATTGAGGTTCCAAGTAGAGGGGCAGAAGCTCCGCTGCTCAACCGGCGCGCTACGTAATGAATTTCTCCTGCGGCCCTCAGCGAGAGCCCTCGGCATTGATGGGCTCCCCTACCGCGGCGCCCTGCGCATTTTCTTACGCCCCGAGGGTGGCATGAGAGCCGAACTAAGCGTCGACCTAGAGGAATACATCACAGGAGTCCTCGCAGGAGAGCTCCCTCTCCTGCGCTCACAGGATGCGGAGCTCGAAGCACAAGCTGTCGCAGCGCGCTCATATGTGCTCGCGCGACTGAAAGAGCGGCGCACGAGCAGCCTCGGAGTCTTCATGTGGGATGACACTCGGGACCAAGTTTACAAGCCTCTCCGTGAAGCGCGCTCAGCCCCTGAGCGCGCCGCTCAAGCCAGGCTACTTGCCGCCGTTTCAGCGACGAGCGGGGAGATATTGACCCACGGAGGCGCCGTCTTTGATGCTCGCTATCACGCCTCCTGCGGTGGGAACACCTCCTCCTCAAACAAGATTCCGGGCTCTGCCTCTGTGCAATGCCCGGGCTGCAGTGAGGCGAGCCTCGGCCCCACCGAGTGGGGATTCACAGCGACGCCAGAGGATCTCGCAAGGGTCGCAAAAGGGCTCGGGATCGGCGACAGAGTCGTGACCATAGAGCCCACAAAGACGCTCCCTGAAGGCCGCTGGGCTGAAGCGCACTTGATCGGAAATACTGGCTCATGCACCACCTCGATGAACAAGCTGCGCGCCCTTGTTGGAGGGAAACGTTTCCTAAGCAATGACATCGAGCGGCTCTGGCCACATCCAGGAGAAGCGATCTCATCGGGGCTAAGGATTGAGGGCCGAGGACGTGGTCACGGCGTAGGCCTGTGTCAGGATGGAGCGCATGAGCTCGCCACTAGAGGCTGGACTCGCGATCAAATCCTCAAACACTATTACCCTTCCACTCAGTTGCAGCATTGCTCTAGCGCAAGGCTCCTCTAACTCGTCCTCTCCGATGACTGGCTTCTCTTTTGACCTCATCTCCAACGATGGTGATGCTCGCGCAGGCGTCTTCCACACACCGCACGGCCCCATCGAGACCCCCGCATTTATGCCGGTTGGGACTCGAGGGACAGTGAAGGGCGTCCTCCCACGAGATCTGCATGAGGTCGGCTCGAGGATGATCCTCGCGAACACCTACCACCTCCACCTCCGGCCTGGAGAGGAGACAGTGAAAGCGCTCGGAGGATTGCACTCCTTCATGGGATGGGACGGGCCCATTCTCACTGACTCAGGCGGATACCAGGTGTTCTCCCTCGCTGACTCTTGCGCGGTCGACGAAGATGGCGTGACCTTTAAATCTGTCGTCGATGGCAGCACTGCGCGCTTCACGCCAGAGCGAGTCGTGGACATCCAAGCAGCCTTAGGTGCAGATGTTCAGATGGCCTTCGATCACTGCGCGCCCGACCCGCTGGATCGCGCCGGCGTCCAAGATGCGGCGGACAGGACACATCGCTGGCTCGAACGATGCGTGCGGCGACACAACGAGCTCGGCGGCGTAGAGCGCGGACAAGCGCTCTTTGGAATCGTCCAAGGCGGCGCCTTCGAAGACATCCGAAGAGCCTCCGTCGACGCTGTCTGCTCCCACGACCTCGTCGGCTATGCGGTCGGTGGCGTCAGCGTCGGGGAAGACCGCGAGGCGATGCGGATTGCGGTGAGCGCGAGCGCGCCTGCGCTGCCAGAGATGAAGCCCAGATATCTCATGGGAGTAGGCACACCGGGTGACTTCTTCGATGCCATCGAGCGCGGCATCGACCTCTTTGACTGTGTCACACCCACCCGAAACGCACGCAATCACACAGCCTTTACCAGCCAGGGCCGAGTCAACCTGCGCAATCTAGGCTTCAAAGAGGACACGCGCGCCCTAGATCCGGCCTGCGATTGCGTCGCCTGCACCCGCTTTAGTCGCGGGGTTCTAAGACACCTCTGCAAGAGCAATGAGATGCTCGCAGGCACCCTCCTCTCACTCCACAACCTGCGCTTCTTTCACACGCTGCTCAACTCGATGCGAGAGGCGATCCGGCAGGGGAGGCTGTCCGCTTTACGCGAACGGGTCCTCCCCGCCATGATCCGCAGAGTCAGCCCAAAGGAGCTCGATTGAGAGCCCCCGAGCCGACCGCGCATTCAGTTCTTCGAACGCCCTGAGAGAACCTCGATAGAGCGAAGATCACAGGTGGCTTGAGCCGCGCCGGGCTCGTTCATCATGCGACCCACGACGCCGACCTCATAGCCGGTGAACATGCTGAGATCGTAGCGCCCGCTAGTGCACTGAATCGTGCAAGACTCCTTCCCAGAGAAGCGCAGAAACCAACCGGTTCCGCCGTCAGAGAGCTTCCGTGACTCAACCCAGCCGCGCGCATCATAACGCCCCATGAGCGGTGTCTTCTCAGCCTTGCGGCGCTGCAACTCTGCAGCTCTCTCTGTCTCCTCGCGTTCACGAATGGCGCGCTCAGTCTCAAGCTGACGTTGGATCGCCTCGATTCGCGCATAAGCATCAGCTTGGCTCATTCCATTCTGAGCAGCGACCGCGAGCGGGCTGCCAGCATCAACGCTGGAGAGCACCGTCGCAAACAAGGCCTTCGCCTCTGCATACATCGGCGGCGAAGCGTTCATCATGCGGCGGGCACGCACGAGCTCATCATTGCCCGTTGTGTCAATCTTCGTACCACCTCCAGCACCCGTTGAATCGTTTGTGGTCGATGTGGCCTCTTTGACATCACCCCCCATCGCCTCCATGACTTCACTCCAATCACCCAGCCATGTCGCCTCTGCTGCGACCATGTCGGTGGCGGCCTGCACGCTGCTCGTGAGCGCCCAACCATGAACACCTTGTGGGGTCCGGATCTGAATCCAGTCCTCGGCAAACTCCACGTTGGAATCCAAACGTGAGACGAGCCGCACCGTGTCACCTACATAGAGCTTCTCCATCAACGGGAAGCTCTCCTTCCCTGAGGAGGCGAGCGGGCGCAGGTTGACTGCGTTGGCATTTACGTCATAGCGACCGCTCACACCTGTCTCGTTCAGATAGGCGCCGAGGACCCAGCAGGTGAGGCCACCGGCTGGCTCGACCTGAGACCAGCGGCCCATCGTCTTGTGTACGGCTAGGACTGTGCCCGAGCCGAACTGACCGATCGGGATACCCGCGGCGTCACGGACGTTGCGAATGGTCACCCCCTCTGAGCCAGCGGTCGCGTACTTGATCCCGTCTTCCTGTGCGGAGGCGGGGGTCGCAGCAAGGACCGCTAAGAGGCCAGTCATGGCCGTCCAGCGGGTGAAATTCAATGTGTTGTTCCTCATGCTCAATCCCCTCCTGGGAGGATCCATATTGTTGTGTGTCTTTAGGTGCTGATCTTTCGTCGGCGTTCAAGTCAGCGCCTGACGCGCCGATCACCGATCGAGTGAGCGATAGTAGCGGTCCCCGACACCCGGTTCAAAACACCTATTTGGTTGAATTCACGGGAACCTCACCGATCAGAGAGCTTGGTCCACCCTAAAGACTCCGGATCAAGACTCGGAGTCGATGCGGAATCAGGCCTCCTCGAACGCTACTCTCCATCTCCTTGGCCTCCACGAAGCCCGCAAAAGTCCTCCATGTTCGCATCGCCACCGGCACCGGCGGCGGACCGGAGAAGACTATCCTCTCCTCCCCGAGGCACCTCGCAGAGACGCGATGGCCCGCGCACGCCTGCTATCTGCACCTGCCCGAAGATCCCGGATATGCGGTCATTGAGGAGCGCGCAAGACGGCAAGGCGCTCCCCTCACCGGTATCCCCGAGCGCTTTCCGCTCAACCCTTTCACGCTGCTGAAACTGCGGAAGCTCTCGTCCAACCTCGGAGCGCGTGTCTGGCATGGACACGACTACAAGAGCAACCTCTTCGGCCTCCTCCTGAGACCCTTCCTAGGACACCACCTCGTCACGACGGTCCACGGCTGGGTAAGGAAGACGAGCCGCACCCCGCTCTATTACGCGATCGACAAGTGGTGCCTCAAGCGCTACGAGCGGGTGATCGCGGTGAGCACAGACCTCGAGGCGGAGTGCCTCGCTCTCGGCTGTGACCCCGCACGCGTCATCCACATTCCAAACGCGATCGATTCAGAGGAGTTTTCGCGGAACGCACCTATCCCCTCTCAAACAGGCCGACCCCTCGTCATCGGCGCCCTCGCACGCCTCTCCAAAGAGAAGGGTTTCGATCTCCTGATTGAGGCTGTGGAGCGCTTGGCCGAGGAAGGACAAGACGTCCGGCTCAAGATCGCTGGTGAGGGCGAGCTCGAGGATGAACTCCGCGCGCAAATGACTGCGTCGAAGCACTCCGATCGCTTCGAACTCACCGGCTTCGTCGAGGATGT
>JAPKBY010000174.1 GCA_028823185.1 Planctomycetota bacterium | reverse complement strand
GTGAGCTCCTTGACGAGGAAATCAAAGGCCTCATCGACGCTGTCTGTGCGAAAGAAGAGGTCGACATCGCCGGGGCTGATCGTCCCAAACTCCACCATGGGCTCAAAGTTGAGCACCTTTGACCAATACTCCGTCCCGAACAGGACGAGCGGCAAGGGCCTCTTCACCTTGAGCGTCTGAATGAGCGTCACGGTCTCCATGAACTCGTCCATCGTCCCGAAGCCGCCAGGCATCACGACGATCGCCTTCGCCAAATAGTTGAACCAGAACTTGCGCAGGAAGAAGTAGTGGAACTCCAGCGAGAGCCGCTTCGTGATGTAAGGGTTGTCGTTCTGCTCAAAGGGCAAGGAGATGTTCAGCCCGATGTTCTCCCCTGAGGCTTCCGAGGCCCCGCGGTTCGCCGCCTCCATGATCCCCGGACCGCCACCAGAGCAAACCACGAAGCGGCGACCATCTTGTTCTAAGCCCTTTGACCACTCCGTAAGGCGTCGAGCCAGCTCCCTCGTCGCTTCGTAATACTTCGCTATATAGGCGCGGCGCTCTGCAGCCTCCACACCTTCGCCAGCGCTCTTTGCCGCTGCCAGCTCAGCATCTGCGACCTCTTGCGAGGGGATGCGAGCGGAGCCAAAGAACACCACTGTGTCTTTGATGTCAAACTCGCGAAAGCGAGTCGCAGGCTCAAGATACTCAGCGAGGATACGCAGCGGACGCGCGTCTGCTGAGTTGATGAACTCTTGGTTCTTATATGCCTTCTCGGCCCGGTACCTGCTGGAGCTCATCTATGTAATTGATTGCTTGGAGTAAAAGGGGAGTCCTGCTGAAGTTGCCAAGACAGACTACCTGAGAGAGCGGCTGTCACCAGCGCATTAAGAGCTGCCTGCTCAACAAGATCCGGGCAGCACGCAGCTCAGCTCAAGGGTTCCTCGTCCTTTCCGCGCTCGTCCACCTTCTTCTTCGCCTTGTCAAAGAGGTCCTCAAAGCGCGACTCCTTGGCTCGCTCATCGCCCAAGGCTTGCTCAAATTTACTCGTGGCCTCTGCCGGCCTGGAGGAGCTGCGCTCGCTAGCGCTGTCCCAGCGGTCCTCATTTAGGTGGATCTTGCCCATCTCGTCGACCTCGGCCGGGGGCGCATGACGCAGCACTTTTCCAGTCTTCACGTCCACGACCAGGGTCGACTCGCAGCAAGGGCACTTGGTCTCGACTTCTTTCATCTCAATCTCGCCTTCCTAGGGTGGGCATCGTGTCTTCTCTACATTGCAGTCAAATGAACAGAGAGAAGCCCCTGCTCACAGAGCTCAGTTCCCAGAGCGCTCTTCTTCGATCTCTCGCTCTAAGCGCTCTTGATATTTCTTGTAGAAGCGCGTCTGACGGTTTTCCGTACTGACGGACACTCCATCAATGTAGACGCCTTTGACGCGCGCAGAGACCTCCAAGAGATGTCCCTTCATGATCACTAAGTCAGCGATCTTTCCAGGCTCTAGGCTCCCAAGCTCGTCATCAATCCCGAGCACCTCAGCGGCGCCCAAAGTGATTGCCCTGACGGCCTCCTCTAAGGGCAGGCCATAGGCCGCGGCCATCGCCGCGTGGAAGGCCACGTTGCGCGGGTTCTCTTCATCGGCCGTCTGGATCGCGATGTCAACTCCAGCTCTTAGCAGCACCGCAGGGTTTGCGAAGGCCGAGTCATAAGGATCGTGGTCCTCGGTAGGCAGCTCGAGCACCGGCCCAACAACGACGGGGACCCCGGCGCGAGCGATCGCGTCAGCGACCTTCCAACCCTCCGTCACTCCAAACAAGACCGCGTCCAGCTCGAGCTCTTCAATGAATCGCAAGGCATATAGGATCGACTGCGCGTTGTTCACGTGAACAGCCACGCGACCTTCCCCGTTAGCGAAGGGGATCAGGGACTCAAGGCGAGGGTCAAAGGCAGGCCCTTTAACTCCGGCCTCACTCGCCTCATCGATCAAGCGCCCGTACTCGCTGGCGTCACGAAAGAGCGCGCGCATGCGCTCGACTCCTTCGGGCTCCTCCTTCTTCTTTGAGTTGTTACGCACGGAGGGGAACCCGAGGTGCAACATGTCTTCATCAACATGCAAGAGCTCCTCCCATGTCGCCCCGACCATTCTAATTACGCTCGATTTTCCGTTCATCGTGCCGCGGCCACGTGGCGCGACCTGCGCCCGAGTCACGCCGTTGTAGAGGGTCACTCCAATGTGAGCAGACTCAGCGTTCAAGGAGGTCGATGTGACCAAGTCAGGCTGGTCTTCACCGAGCTCATCTGTGTCCATTGAAGAGCGCACAGCGGCGATCTCTCTCAAGCCGATGGCTGTATCGATAGCGATGAGCCCGGGCCAGATGTCCATGCCATCGAAGGCGATCGTCTTTACGCCAGCAGGTATCGGGAGATCCTTTCCGAGGGCGACGATACGCCCGCCTTGAATGAGCAACGTCCCCCCTTCAATGGGTCCTGAGCTGACGGGGTGCAAGGTCGCGCCGACTAGAGCGACGCCCGCGCCGGAGTCTTCAGAGAACGCTAGGTTCTCTGAGACATCCTCCCATGAGCGAGCCACGAGAGGCTCAGCATCAAAGCCGAAGGTGTCTCGTCGCTCGAACTCAATCTCGCCTTCGACCATGGTCCACTCCACGCGGCTCAGCGAGGAGAGCGGATCTCCATTCAGCAGCGTCAGGTCTGCGCGCTTGCCTGTCTCGATCGAGCCTGTCTGCTCTCCGATGCCGAGCTGCTGTGCGGGATAAAGGGTGACGAGGCCGAGGGCGCGCACCCTGTCCATGTCCGCATAGCGAACGCTCTTAGCAGCCTCGACATAAAGTCGACGCACCATCTCATCATCGTCTGAATTGATCGAGGTCAAGATGCCCGCCTTATCCATCAAAGCCGCGTTCTGCGGGATCGCGTCGAAGGCCTCCAGCTTGTACGACCACCAGTCGCCAAAAGTGGAACCACCTATACCGAGATCAGCCATCTCCTTGGCGACCTTATAGCCCTCGAGCACATGCTGAAGCGTCCAGATTTTGAAGCCAAACTGCTCGCTCGCTCGCATCAACATCAAGATCCCATCCGCTCGATAGCAGTGTGAGTGCACGGGAATCGTGCCTTCAAGCATTCCACGCAAGGCGTCGAGGCGAATGTCCTTGCGAGGCTGAGCGGGGTCGGCGCCCGCGGTGACGGCGGAGTCATAGGCCTCCCACTCTCGCATGTATTCTTCGGCCCTCGGGAAGGCTCGCTGATAGACGGCAGCCACTCCTAGTCGAGTTCCAGGGAAGCGCGAAGTTGAGCGCTTCGGGTTCTCACCCAAAGCAAACTTCACTCCCTCTGGGGCACCTGGAAAACGCAACTCATCTGCTGTGCGTCCCCACTTGAGCTGAATCACCTCATGCCGACCACCGATCGCGTTCGCAGACCCATGTAAGAGGCGCGCAGTCGTCACGCCTCCTGCGAGCGCGCGATAGATCGTCAAATCATCCGGATCCACGACGTCCGAGATGTCGCAGTCGCACGAGATCGTGACGGTCCCTTCGTTCACCCCGCGCTCGATCGCCATATGTGAATGGCAATCGACCACACCCGGAGCGAGGTGTCGACCTGCCCCATCTAGCTCGACGATACCCGGAGGCGCTGAGACCTCTCCCACCTGAGCGATGAGCCCGTCGAGGACGAGCACGTCACCGCTGAACGCAGGCTTGATCGCCGTGTGAATCATGACATTACGGATCACGCATGAGCCGCCCGTTGAGAGCAAGGGCTCCCTCATGAGCTGTGTCTCATAAGGATGGTCAGTCTGAGCCGTGACGTTCGCGGCGAAGCCGCTCAATAGAAGCAGTCCAGCAATCACCTTGTGGCACCTCATCGTTGCACCTCCTCTCTCTGCCCTGGTTTTCGTTTCGCAGTAAAGGCCTCCTCGGTTGATCCACCAGAGAAGGTCCAAGCGACCTCACCTTCATAGGTGTCACCGTTCACCTCACCTTCAAACTCAAGCTCGACGACGAAGCCCTCGATGTCCATCTCGGACGAGAGGGAGAGCTTCTTGCCAGAGACTCGACCGCTGACCTTCTCCGTCTGCGGCTCCTCCATGAAGCGGTTCTGCACGGTGATCTCACCCTTAACAGCGCCATCTTCACTCATCTCGATCTTCATGCTGATTGAGCCGGCGTCACTGTTCGTGAATGAGTACTCCCAAGCACCATCCAGTTCGATGTCTTCATCCGGTCCCTCGCCTTCCTCGTCTTCTTCGATGTCTAGCTCTTCCAAGACTCCATCGACGATGACTGCGGCCAAGCGGGGCTTCTTAGCCAAGGGCTCCCCAGCCCAAATGCAAAGGTTCGCGATGGCGCCCACTTTGATGGCGCCGACGCGGCCTTCGAGGCCGAGCAGAGCAGCCGCATCAGTCGTCAGCGCGCTGAGCGCCACCTCGGCAGAGAGGCCGACCTCTACGAGCGTCCTGACCTTCTCTAGCATCTTCTCCGCGCTGCTCTTGCCAGAGCAGAAGGCGAAGTTGACTCCAGCCTCATGCAAGCGAAGCGCACCGTCGCGATCCTCTTCCCAACGCGCACGCTTCTCTTGGCGCACAGCGAGTGGTTCGGTGTACTCCCAAGAGTCCTCCTCTTCGTCTTCCGATGCCTCTTCGTCATCCGGGGCTGCCTCCTCCTCGTCAGTCTCGCTCGGCTCTTCTGCAGGCTCTTCAGGATCTGCAGGCTCTTCAGGATCTGCAGGCTCTTCAGGAT
>JAPKBY010000173.1 GCA_028823185.1 Planctomycetota bacterium | reverse complement strand
AGAAGTCACCGGCCGCAGCCGCGTCTAAGAGCTCTCTCTCTAAGAGCAGCGCTTGCTCCGGGTGGAGGATCGCGTAGGTCGCGCACAGGCCGTCGGTGTCTGAGTGGTTGTTGACCACGGCCACGCAGCCAGCGGCTCTCTCTTCACGAACGCCTGCTTCGAGGCGCGCGAAGAGCAGCGCGCTCCCGGTCGAGAGGTCGTGGCGGAGATCTTCGGGCGTTTCATTCCCAGGCCAATGAGAGAGGTTGAGGCCGGGCGCGCCGAAGTAGCCGTCGACCGAGAGGACCGGCTCTGTGCCAGGCTCCTCTTGGAAGCGGTAGGGGAGCTTCATCCGTCTTCGCCTTTTTTCTTCTCATCACGTTCGCGCTTCTTCTTCTCTCGCTCAACGCGTCGCTGAAGGAGCTTGAGGTTGTTCGTGCCGTCGCGTTGAGCGAGCTCCGCGAGTGAGCGCTCAAAGTCTCCTAAGCTGTCTGCGTCTTCAAGGAGGGCATTGGCTTGCTCGATCGCTCTCTTGTAGAGCTGCTCGGCTTCATCGAGCTCACGGTTGAAGTAATAGTCGAGGATAACAGCCTTGTCATTGAGGAGGTGAGGCTTTGTCGGGTCAAGCTCATAGGCGCTCTCGTAAGCCGCTAAGGAGCGCTCGAAGTAGCCGTGGGCGGTCTCGAGCTTGGCGGCATTCTTCTTCCACATGGTGCGCCGCGGCCCTCCCATTAGCTTGCAGGCAGCCTCTCTGTAGAAGAGCGCGGTGTTGTCAAAGTACTCCCAGCTCTTCGGGTTAGCCGCGGTACGGATGTCGCACAGATAGGCGGCGTCGAGGAAGCGCCCGCTGTCATTCAGCTTCTTGATCGCGCCGCTGAGGACGGTGATGTTGCGGCTGTAATCTGTGTTGATTTGAGCGGCGAGCGTCTCCATTCCATAGGCGCCGAGCTCTCTGATGCACTCCAAGAAGCCGTCTAGATCAGATTGATGGAAGCGAGCCTCTGCTCGATACCACCAGCTGTTTGTGAACGCTGGAAAGAGGCCTAAGACTCGCTCGAAGGTGACGTCAGCGTCAGCGTATTGCTTCTCATTGAACTGGGCGAAGCCCAGCCACCACAGCGGCGTCGCTTCTGCCGCCTCTCGCGCCCCATAGCGCGACTCGAAGGCCTTGCAGCCCTGCTTGAGACAGCTGATGAGCCCTTCGTTTCCAATGGAGTTGATGATCTGGGAGTAGTTGACTTGGGTCGGGTCCCAAGCGACGGCGGCGGCGTACTCAGATGCAGCTTGATCGGGGGCTTCATTCCAGACCGCGAGGTCGCCGAGCTTTGAGGCTGCTTTGGATCCCATGCTTGAGTGACCTGCTATCTCTTTGTCGCAGGCCTTGATGGCGCCTCGGAAGGCGGCAGTGGCAGCGGCGCTGAGCTCTGTTGCGAGCGCTGCTTGTGCCTCGTCGCCTTTTGCCGTCACAAATTGTGAGAAGCAAACCTCACCTAAGAGGTGATGAGCGCGCGGGTTCTTTGAGAGGCGCTCGGCGGCCTCTTCTCCTGCGGCGCGCGCCTCCTCAAGCTTCTGTGTGTTCCAGAGCGCCTCTGTCAGAGGGAGGAAAGCGTCAGCGTAACGCGCTGGGTCAACCTCTACGGCTCCGGCGAGCGCCGTGGCGGCGTCTTGGAATTGAAACTCGACCATTCCACCGTTTCCCTCAGCGATCGCTGCGAGGGCTTGGCCATGAAAGGCGATGCCACGTAAGTAGTCAGCGTCTATCGCAGCCAGCTCACCGCTGTCTGCAGCCTCTAAGGCCTCAGTGATTTCACCGGCTCCAGCTCGCGCTCGCAGCCCCCAGAACTTTGTCTCCGAGGAGGGCGCCAGGCTCTCAATGAGGGTGTGGGCTTCAAGGTCGCGTCCAGCGCGGATGAGCTCAAGAGCTCTGGGGAGGTCGTTCACTCCAGGGAGGAGTGAGAGCAGTATTGAGGAGAGCATCATTGGGTCAGTCTTCTTCTGTTTCGGCTTCCGAGGAGGGAGCGAGGTCTTCTTGCAGTTCAGGAGCCTCTGTTTCTTCAGAGCTCCCGGGAGATTGAGCTGCGCTGTTCTGATTCTCAGCGATCGCGGCCTCGATCCGGGCGGAGATCGCATCTTTTGCACGCAGAGATTCGGCGTCTTCGATGCCCCATTTATAGAGGGAGCGTACCTCTTCTGGACTGAGGCGGCCGCTGTCGAGGAGGTCACAGAGCGGCATGAGGACCTGATGGATCATCTCGCGACCTACTGGATCGTAGGCGACGCATTGATTGAACCATTCACGCGCCGATCCAGCGGCTCCGCGCAAGGTGAGGTCTAGATAGCCGAGGTTTTGATAGGCGTCGCCGACAGCAGTGATGATGTCCTTGTCCGCTTCGGCTGTCCCCGATGCCACCGCCTTGAGCTGAGCCTGCCCAGCCTCTATGGCGAGCATGTGGTATCGAGCGGCTTGCTCTAAGTTCTTCTGGAGGTAGTAGGTGAGGATCAAGCCCGTGTCATTTACGACGCGTGCATCGCCCGGTTGAATTAGGGCTGCGACGGCGTAAGCGTCCGCGCTGGCGTTCATGTGGCCACGAGCTAATGAGTAGAGAGCGGAGGCGCGCTCGGCGAGCTCTGTCGGGTCGTCTTGAACCAGTGATGCGCGCAAGACGCGCTCCGCTTCACGCTCAAGCTCTACGCCCGCGTCTCGGTTGAGGAAGCCCGCGTCGTTCGCGCGCCTGCCGTCGCCAGGTGCGTAGCCGTGCAGGAAGCTCGAGAGCGTCGCTGCTTCCAGGAGCGAAGCGAGGCGCTCTGAAGCAGGGAGCTCTTCGTCCAGTTGTCGCTGATAGTGATGGCCGACGACGTAGTCGAGGTAGGCCAATCCAGAGAGCATTCGCCCTTCAATCTTCCAAGAGAGCCCTCCCTTGAAGAGCTCTTCCATTGAGAAGAAGGAGCGCTGAGCAGCATCAATCTCCCCAGCCTTGAACATCACGAGGCCAGCCCCAGCTCGACACATGACCTCGTAGCCAAGGCAGCTCTCTCTATAGGAGGGCTCGAAGGTGCGACATGTGCTGAAGGCCTCCTCTGCGGCTCTGAATCGCTCGCGCGTGTCTAGGTCAGCGTTGAGTCCGGAGAGGGCCAACTCGAAGGAGTCCACGGCGTAGTACCAACCACCGAGGGGGGAGTCGGGGTGCTCTGCAAGGAAGTGTGCATAGGCGCTTACGACCTCTTCAAAGCCGCCCAAGGACCTGGAGAGGCGCGCGTGCTCTTTGTGCAGCGATGCGTCATTCGAGTGCAGAGAGAGCGCATTTCGAAGCAGGTCGCGGGCTCCGGGGATCATGTCTTCCCACTCGAGGAGGGATGAGAGTTGAAGCCAAGCCCATGTGTCCTCTGGACGTGAGGCGATGCACTTCTCCAACGCGAGCTTTGTCTCAGCGGCAGCGCCAGCGGCGGTCTCTTGGTCCTCTGCTTGTCGCGCCGCGCGGTAGAGATCGAAGCTCGCTTCGGCGTGAACACGAGAGGGGAGCACTTCGAGGAGGTCTAAGTCTGTCCCGTTCTCTTCGATGATGCGAACGGCTTCGCGAGCAGAGAGGACAGCGTCTTCTATCAGGCTTTGATCAAAGCCGTCGTAATAGAGGAAGCGCGCGGCGCGGCTGGCGCCGACCCATGCGTCTGATCGGTCTTCGCTCTCTGCTGCGAGCTTGAACTCCTTGCGGGCATCTTCGAAGAAGAAGGGGTCTCCCAGCTCTTGGCCGAGCGCTAGAGAGAGCTCACCTCGGAGGACACGTGCGTTGATGTTCAAAGGCGAGAGCGCGACGACTTGATCTAAGAGGTTGAGCGCATCACGGACATTGCCGAGGCTTTGGAGCGCGACGGCTTCCTCTAGTCGACGTTCACTGAGCCACTGCGCGGCGTCGCGTTGCGCGTCCATGGCTCGGGGATCGAGCGGGGCCATGGAGGACAGCTCCACTGCGCGCGCGTAGGCGAGCTCCAACTCTCCGCCGTGGATGAGGCTGTTGATCTCGACCAGTGACTCGGTGGTCAGTTGATCGGTGAGGAGAGCGTGGGCCGTCTTCAGATCGCCGCGATCGATGGCATCGCGAGCTTGCTCGACAACATCTGCGCTCTCCTCCAAGGGTGAGGAAGAGATCGTCGGGGGTGATGTACAAGCCGCTAGCAAGAGCGGGAAGATGAGGATGTGCTTTGAGGGCTGCATGAGGAGAAGAAGTGCAGGAGTGAGGGACTCCGTGGCTCCCGGTCGAGTGGAGGTGTATAGGCGAGGATTCTACCCGCCCAGTGGGCGGGAGACGCCAGTTCCACGGAGACCCCTACGAGAGGTTAGGGGAGAGGGCGAGCCCTGTCACATGACCATAAGAGGGCTTTTTGGACAATTCTTTTGGAGTGCTGCTTCCCCCGGTCACTTCCATTGGGAAGATTGGTAGCTCTCGTGCGTCTAGCAGTGGTTGATCCTCGACCTATCCCTCACATGCGCTTCCAAAAAATCATTACACATTGCAGTCTTCGTTCCGCGTGGGCCCTCGCCCTGCTCCTCACCCAGCTCCTCACGGGCTGTGACAATCCGGCCTGCGTTTTTGGTCCCGGTGGCTGCCAGGAGGCAGGTGCAAGTGGCGGTGGTGGTGGCGGTGGCGAAGAGGGCCTCATCGCTAACCCTCCACAGGATGGTGAGCGGCTGACTCCCAGCGCGCCGGAGGTGACGGCTTTCTTCCCCGGAAACGGCGCTCACCCGGAGACGCCGATCGTCTTGACCTTTAGT
>JAPKBY010000172.1 GCA_028823185.1 Planctomycetota bacterium | reverse complement strand
TGCCCTTGTTTCTACACGCGCCCTCCTCCATTGCTCCAGCCATAGACGAGCAAGCAGTCAGCCTCGTAGACCTCGCCCCTACTCTCTTCGAGATCGCAGACCTCAGAGAGCGGCAGACTGGATTTGACGGCGACGCCCTCATCCGAGGAGGCAGAGCCGCACAGCTCGGGCCGCGGGAGATACTCGCTGAGCTCATCATTCGCGAGCGCTGCATCCTGCGCGCCGTCATCAAAGAAGAGGCCAAGCTCATCTCATCTTCTCTGTGGAGAGACCCGAGCGAGCGGGCCGCAGCTTCAGCGAGCTATATGAAGACGCTTCGCGCAGCAGCCGCAGGAGAGCTCAAGCTCCCCCCCGTCTTTGGAGACTCAAGCTATGAAGTCCTCTACGATCTGAAACATGACGCGCTTGAGAAGACACCGCTCAGCGCGATGAGTCGAATCTCCAAGTCTCAGCTGCGAGCCGTCCTTAACGACTATCGTGAATATTGCTCCGCCCATGGCTTGGCGCCAGCGGCGGCGAAGACAGCCCCCTCCTTCTCTGACTCCTCTGAAGCTGCCGCACTCGAGGCACTCGGATACCTATAACTCTCACATGCGCTGCCCCAAAGTCCTCCTCCCCTTGCTTGCCCTCGCGGCGTGTGCGCCGCAACCGCTCCTCTTGACTGAGGTCCGGCTGCAGATGAACGCCAATGAGAGCGCTCCCCTCGCGGCCATCCTTGATTACAGCGCGGATCGAGCTGCGCGCCCACACTTCACACTGAAGCACCCCGATGAGGCCGACCTCGTCATCTCAGGCGCACCCTTCGCATCTTCTGGACCAGCGTATTTGCTCGGGATGCGCTCTGACAGAGAGTACGCCGTGAGCGTTGACTTCGAAGACGAGGCAGGAGAGATGACACACGGCGGTGACTTTACGCTCATGACTCCGGCACTCCCGGATGACTTCCCCCCCATCGAGATAACAACTCGCCGCCAAGTTCGCATGGAGCCTGGCTATCAATTCATTCCTGTAATGCGCTGGACTGACCGGGGACCGGACAGAGAGTTCGGCCTAGTGCTCGCCCTCGACAACGCTGGTGAGGTCGTCTGGTATTTCAAGACGAACAAATCAGTGAACGACGTCAAGCGATTGCCGAACGGCGACCTCATCTACCTCGAGGGCAGGGACGGACGGATCGTCCAGATCAACAAGCTCGGCGAGCGCGTAAAGCATTGGCACACAACAGGCATCCCTAAGGATGATGTCCCCGATGACAGCATCCCGGTGGATGCCGACTCCTTTCATCACGACTTCGAGTTCCTCCCCAATGGCAACTTCCTCGCCCTCTCCACGGAGGCTCGCGAGTTTGAAGAGTACGCGACGAGTGAGAGCGATCGGGACGCCCTGAAGAAGCCCGCGACCGTCATCGGTGATGTCGTCCTCGAGTTCACGCCCGAGGGGGAAGTCATTCGGCGCTGGAAGCTGCTCGACATCCTCGACCCGCACCGGATCTCTCACGGCAGCCTCGGGGTGGGATTTTGGAAGAGCATCTACAAAGACCTGCTTGAGAAGCCTGGCTACGACTGGGCACACGCCAACGCGATCCAGTACGACCAATCCAGTGACTCGGCCGTCATCTCGCTCAACCACCAGAGCGCGATCGTGAAGATCAGCCTCGAAGATTCATCCATCGCCTGGATCCTCGGTGATCCCGGTGACTGGGACGCACCTCTAAGCGAGAGACTGCTTAGCCCTCTGGAAGGACTGATCTGGCCCAGCAAGCAGCACGCAGTCGAGCTCACTCCCACGGGCAGCCTCCTCGTCTTCGACAACGGCGGTCACCGCGGAGCGCCCTTCTCTCCTGACCCGCCAGCAGATGAGAAGTACAGCCGCGCCGTCGAATACCGAGTGAACGAGGAGACGCAGACCGTGGAAGAGCTCTGGTCCTACGGCGGGCTCGACACGGATCACTTCTACTCCTCTTTCCTTTGCGATGTCGACCTGCAGCCCACGACCGGCAATGTGATCGTGACTGACGGAGCCCGAGTGAAGACGAAGGGCGGCGAGATGGGTGACGGGCCTGGATCTGGACATCACTGGGCCCACATCTTTGAGGTCGACCGAGAGACAGGCCGCAAGGTCTTCGAGTTGTCTATCGAGGGAGAGAGCCAGTGGGCTATCTACCGCAGCGAACGCTTCTCAACCCTCTACTAGTCGCTGCTTAACTCGACCAAGGCAGGACGAAGGGGCGCTCTGCTCCCTCTTCGTCATCCCACTTGCCAAAGCGAAAGTGCGCCCCGTAGACCGGATCTAAGACCTCGGGCTTGAGCACATCCTTTGGAGTGCCGACTGCGACGAAACGCCCGCTGTGCATGAGCGCGATCTCAGCTGCGTGCTGGCTGGCGAGATTGAGGTCATGCGTCACGACCACGACTCCATGCCCCTCTTGAGCGAGCCGTGACAAGAGCGCGAAGACGCCGAGTTGATGCTCTGGATCGAGTGAGCTAGTCGGCTCGTCCACCAAGAGGTAGCGAGCCTCTTGAGCCAATGCACGCGCGATGAGCACTCTCTGTCTCTGGCCGCCAGAGAGCTCTGCGAGGAGTCGCTCCCTCAGCTCAAAGACGTGGGCCTCACGCAGCGCGACCAGTACCGCTTGGTGATCAGCGCTTCGCGCTCGGCGCCAACCATCTAAGTGTCCATATCTCCCACCCAAAACGAAGCTCTCTACGGTCACGGCTGGGATCGCATCCAAGAACTGGGGCACGAGCGCCAAGGTCCTGGCGCGGACGCGCGACTCAAGCGCTCGGACTGCTTCGCCGTCAACAGTGACCACGCCGCTGTCAACGGAGAGGAGCCCTCCCATCGCCTTGAGCAGAGTGGATTTACCGGCTCCGTTCGGGCCGATGACGCAGGTCAGGCTGCCAGCAGCGACCGAGAGGCTCGCCCCGTCCACCACCCTCTCACCGCCCGGGTAGGCGTACTCAACCGCTTCGCACCGGAGGCTGTTCACCACGCTCGTAGCTCCTTGCGGTTACGCACCAAGAGGAACAAGAAGAAGGGGCCGCCGAGGAGTGACATGGTCACGCCAGGCTGAAGGTGTGCATCTCCCAAGAGGCTGCGCTGCAAGAGCTCAGTGCCTGCTAGGAATACCGGACCCGCCAAGAGGCAGAGCGGCAAGATGGCGCGATGAGAAGCCGTCGTCACCCTGCGAAGGACATGAGGAACGACGAGGCCGATGAATGAGATCTGACCAGCGACGGAGACCGCGATCGCCGCGCTGGCTGATGCGGCGAGGATCGCTAGGAACTTGACGCGCCCTGTGTTCACGCCGAGGCCTTGGGCGTCCTCTTCTCCGGTCGCGAACAGATCTAGCTCGAGCGCTACGAATGGAATGACACTCGCCGTCAACGCGAGCCCTGTCCAAAGGAGACCTACCTGAAAAGACGAGCGATCTTCTAAGCGACCGAAGACCCAGGAGAAGAGCGCTTGAGAGACGTCATAGTCTCGCAGGGCATACGATTGAATTGCGGCGAGCAGCCCGGCCGCGATAGCGTTCACCGCGATACCTACGAGCAGCAGCATCGGCACTGAGATCCGTCCACCGGAGGTAGCTAGCGTCGTGACGAGCCACGCACAGGCGGCTGCTCCAATAAGCGCCGCGAGAGTGACGACGACCGGACCCATCCCGACCGCGTTCTCAATCATGAAGCGTGGTCCATAACCACCAATCACCAAGATGGCGAGTGAGGCTCCGAGGCCTGCTCCTGAAGAGACGCCAATGATCGAAGGCGAGGCGAGGTCGTTTCTGAACACGCCCTGCAAGAGCGCGCCCGAGAGCGCCAAGGCGGCGCCGACACCGACCGTCGCGAGGATGCGAATGACGCGCAGCTCTGCGAGCGCTTGGTACTGCTCTAAGGGCTCAGCTAGCCCCAACATCGCGAGCGCTCCCTGAATCCCCTCCGCCAATCCGATCACATCTGTGCTCCCTACGCCGAGGGAGGCGATGAGGATCCCAGCGAGAAGCAGAGAGAGGAAGATAGCGAGGGGTCGGGCGGCCATAAGAGGCTCGCATTCTGACGGATTTTGCCTCCTCTTGAAGTTTCAATCTTCCGACAGCTTGCCTGATGGCCGAGATCTACTACGGTTCTCGCTCAATGCGCGCTCTCATGACCACTCTGCTGCTCCTCAGCTCAGCCTGCACAAGGCTTGAGGAGCCCTCCCGAGGCGGGGAGGCTTTCTATCGCGAGAGCGGACCCGATGGCACCGAGCTCATCCTCCGTGAGCGACCCGTCCGGATCGTGCCGACCTCCTCCAGCACTGCCGACATCGTCCTCGCCCTCGTGGACATCGAGCGAATAGCCGGGCTCCCTGAGACTGTTCACTCCTACAGCTATGAGGTCGCCGTCAACGGCCTGCCTGAAGGGCTCCCGAGCTTCACTCATTACACCGGAGAGAGCCTCCTCGCGCTCTCGCCTGACCTCGTCATCGGACACATCTACCAAGAGCTCGGGACGACGATGGTCTTGCGTCAGTCAGGCATCCCCGTCTACAGCATGCAGTACCCAAAATCCGCAGAGGATGTCATCGCTGACATTGAGTCCCTCTCCATTCTCCTAGGGGAACCGGCTCGCGGTGAAGAGCTCGCGCGTGATCTTCGCGCACGCCTAGAGAGCTTGCGCAAAGACAAGACTCGCTCGCATCTCCGCACGCTGACCTATACAAATCTCGGCTCAGGGGTTTGGACGGCTGGCGCTGGCTCATCAGTCGACCTCTTGATCAAGCT
>JAPKBY010000171.1 GCA_028823185.1 Planctomycetota bacterium | reverse complement strand
TACGTATTTTCTGACTCCACCGAGTCCGAGCGTGAGGCTCGGGCGCGATCGGTCGACCTCTAGTCGGTAGGCGTGCGTCGGACCGCCGCTTCCAAGATGGTCTGCGATCGTTAAGACGTAGTCACCGTCCGAAGGCGCAGTGAAGTCGAGTTTGCTGTCGGGGCCGCCGTCATCGTCATTTGAAGAGAGCTGGTCACCATCAGCGCTGTGGACGCTGAGGACTGAGTCCAGAGGTGAACGCAGGCTGCGGGCGTAGACCTGGAGCTGCCAGCGCTCGCCCTTCTTTGCTGTGAAGCGGAAGGAGTCGCGATCTCCCGGTGACTCGAGGACCCCATTTAAGGCTGCCGGTGCTTCGAAGCGGGTCGCGAGCTCGTGCGATTCATCTGGTTCAGCAGAGAGGACATTCGTGAGGGCGGACGCTCGCAGGAAGATCGGTGTCGGGCTCACCCCGAGCGCATCTTTGATGTGAACAGCTGAGACGCCGGGGAGAGTCGGCCCCCAAGCAGATCGAGTCAGGGACGGTGTGACTGTCGCTTCTATCAGGCCTGCGCCGTCACCGAGGACGCTGAGAGAGAGCGGCTCTCCTTCGGGCCCACCCGCAGGGAGGGCGAAGATGGGGCGCGGGAAGCTGCCGACATGAAGGCGGTAGTGACACTTTCCATTGCCCTTATAGGAGCTCTCGCGGACGTGAACGAAGTGACGCCCGCTCTTCTTAAGGATCACACTGAAGACGCCGTCTTGTCGACCGAGTGACGAGTCATCGGAAGAGCCAATTCTGAAGCCATCAGGATCGAAGAGTGCGATGGCGGAGTCGAAGAGCGTGTCTCCTAAACGCAGCCCCTCGATCTCAACAGAGACGCGCTCGCCAGAGACGCCTTCAAAAGCATAGAGGTCGAGGTCTTCGTCTTCAGCGACGCCATTGACGGTCGAGTTGAGCTCGATCGCTTGAGCCTCCGGGGCCGTTCCGTTGGGTTCTACTTCAAAGACCTCTTCAAGGACGCCGACGGAGAAGGTGCGCAGGTTCGAGAGGCCTGTGTCGGTCCGGACTCGGAGAGCGTGAAGCCCGAGGGGGCAATCTTCGGCGACCATAACGCGAGCCTTGATGCGGTCACCGTCTGCGCGGAGCTCTTTGAAGGTCAGCCCGTCCGCATCGAAGAGGAGCCCGCGTGCTGTTGAGAGTGAGCGACCGGAGAGCGTGAGCTCTACCTCGTTTCCGCGCTGGAAACCGCGTGGGTGAAGGCTCTCTAACGAGGGGAATTGGGCGGCGCAGGGCGCTGTCAGCGACGCTGCCACAGAGAAGGAGCCGATCAGCTTGGACAGGTTCACGAGCAGCTCAAGCGAGGATGTCGCGGATGAGATTGCCGTTCTCTTGGATGCTCAAGGGGCGATCACCAGGAGACATCAACTCCTTGTCGGGTTGGATTCCAGTGAGCATGAAGAGGGTGCGCGCGAAATCTTCGGGCCCGACACGTTTCTCTTCAGGCGCAGACGCTGTGGCGTCAGAGCGACCGTGCACATAGCCACGCTTCACCCCGCCCCCGGCCATGACCACGCTGAAGCATCCAGGCCAGTGGTCACGACCACCCTTTGGATTGATCTTAGGTGTGCGGCCAAACTCCGATGTGAGGAGGACGAGGGTCGTGTCTAGCAGTCCGCGCTCATCGAGGTCGATCAGCAGCCTCGCGAAGGCTTGATCTACTTGAGGGAGGTCCTTCTTGAGGCCCTTGTGGATGCCCTCGTGATGATCCCAGCCGCCGATGGAGATCGTCACATAGCGTACCCCAGCTTCGACTAAGCGACGGCCTAGGAGCATGCGTTGACCAGCTTGGTTGCGTCCGTAGCGGTCGCGGAGCTTGTCCGTCTCCTGCTCTATCTTGAAGGCCTCCTTCGCGCTTTGACTCCCGAGGAGGTCGTAGGCCCTCTCGTAGAAGGAGTCCATCGCGAGGAGCTCATCGGAGCACTGTGACCTAGAGAAGTCGGCGTTCACTCGTTCCAAGAGGGCGCGGCGGCGCGCGAAGCGCTCTGCGTCAACATCGGAGGGGGTCTCGAGGTCACGAACTTGGAAGTTGTCGCTGGCTGGATCAGCGCCGAGACCAAAGGGGGCATAGGAAGAGCTCAGGTAACCGCTGCCTGCGAAGCTGCTCGCGACACCAGGCACGCAGACATAGGGAGGGAGGTCTCTCTGGGGGCCGAGCTCATGGGCAGTGATGCTGCCCATTGAAGGAAAGATCACGGCAGGGCTGGGCCGATAGCCCGTGAGCATGTTGTGGGTGCCGCGGTCATGGTCGGCTTCGTTGTGAGAGAAGGAGCGGATCACGGTCAGCTTGTCGGCGACCTTGGCCATCTGCCTCATGTGCTGGGAGAACTGAATTCCGGGGACGTTCGTGTCGATAGCGCGCGTCTGACCGCGGTAGGACATCGGGGCGTAGGGCTTCGGGTCGAAGCTGTCTTGATGCGCGAGCCCTCCGGGGAGGTGGACATGGATGACTGCGTTAGCCCGCGCGGGGAACTCGTCATCAAAGCGCGAGCGCGCGCGCAAGATGTCGGCATAGCCCATGCCGAATACCGCGCCGGCTTGGAGAACTTGTCGACGTCCTATTTGGGGGAGATTGGGCATGTGATGAGATCCTAGCTCGACCAGTTTATGCTTCAGCGATAAGAACGGGTTGCGTCAGTTTTTTGCCTCAGTGAATAAGAAACCCTCACTTGATTGTCAGCGCCTTAATGTGCATTTAATGACCATTCCGGCCGCTTTGGGCGGCGAGCTAGAGGATCTTCTCCAGGGCGGGTTGAAATTGGTCCGCTTGCCGCATGAAGCCGAGGTCGGTCGGATGAGAGCCATCGACTGTGTCTTTGTTCCCTAAGAGCTCAGCACCCTCTAGGTAGCTCAGGCGGCGGATGCCCTCCTTTCTCAAGGCGTCATAGCCTGCCCGTAGAGCTGCTCGGCTGGCGGCGTGATGTCTTTGCTTAGAGGGCTGAAGGAAGGAGTTTGAGAAGCTGCGGTCCTCGACGAGCAAGATCGGAGTCTTTGGGCGCAGCGTTCGGAGCCGCTTGATGAACGGTACCACTCGCTCAGCGACCCGCGCCCCGTTCATATTGGGGAGACAGTCAATGACATAGACGGCGGCATCGAGCTCACCGAGGAGATCTGCAAGCTCGATGTCCATCGTCCCATTACCAGAGAAGCCGAGATTCATGATCGGGCGGTCGAGGCGGCGCCCAAGGATCGCTGGGTGAGGCATGCCGGGCCTAGAGGCGCAGCCGCCGTGGGTAATAGAGGTGCCATAGAAGACGACGGGGAGAGACCTCTTCTTTGACCTCGCGGGGCCCGGCTCAATCTTGGAGCCTTTGATGACGCCGATCTCACAAGAGCTGACGCCGTTGTAGAGCGGGAGGTAGAGCATGTACTCGCGCGTCCCTTCAGGGAGGCCGGTGATCAGAGTCGCGGTCATCTCAACCTGCGTGGGTCTCGGGCAGGCGAGCCAGCGCCACTCGTCGTCTTTATCTCTCACGTAGAGATCTACGCTGCTAACTCCAGTCGCTGGCATATGAGGCATGGCGAGGTTGGAGTCGATCAGGGTCCAGCGACACGCGAACTCTGTAGAGTCCGTGACGAAGCGTGTGCACATACCAGCGGAGTCCCGAGAGAGGTTCCAGACCGCTCCACGCACGACCCCTTCGGCCTTTGCTGGGAGCCGGTCAAAGGGGCTCTTCACTTCGGACCAGCCTTGGCCCTCAAAGCTGAGCGCTCTCGCGTCGGTCCAGGAAAGCTCAACGCTTTCGACGGGTGAGAGGAGCGCAAGGAAAGCTAGGAGATAACTCATGGACACACCATAAGTGATCTTGAGGCGCGAACTAGGTCTGAGTTCCTGGGTGGAGCGGAGTGGCAGCGCCTCTTCTGCGCAAAAAAATAGGGCCCGACGCTTTCGCGTCGAGCCCATTTCCTAAGGTTTGCTTCAGTCCATCAGGGAGTGAAGTCAATCTGAAGGCCATCAGAGAGATCACTCGATGAGCCGTCGCGGAACCATGCTTGGAAGTACCAACTGGAACCGGCGTTGATGACGCTGCCCCCCGCTGTGGGTGTTGGGAGGTTGACGCTACGGGTGAATGCCCCGCTGGATCCAGAGTTAAGCGGCGGGCCAAGGCGGGTCGTCGCTGTGTTGATAGAGACGCAACGCGTTCCATTCCCAAGCGGAGAATTCGCCGTGCCATTTCCAAAGTAGAACAAGCCGAAGGTGTTATTCGGAATGCTGTCGCAGTCGAGGCTCAGGTTGTTGGCGCTGATGCTCGCGCTGCCGCTCGCTCCGATAGATGCGCCATTGGGGCCGGACTGGCAGTAGTTCGTTCCGATGCCACCTCCACCGTTACAGGCGAAGTCACTGATCTCGAGGTCGTCAACTCCCGCTTCGATGATAGAGCCGCCTGAGAGGTCGCTCGCTAAGAAGCGGAGCTTTACATTCGCGGTCGCAGCGAGGATGTCGCCGACGTGGAAAGAGTGCTGAATCCATCCGCCCGATGTGCCCGCGCCGTTAGGTCCGACCGTCTCGACTTCACTCCAGCTGGAGCCGCCATTGTTTGAGATCTGGACGATGAAGGTGTCAGCGTTCGGTTCTGCGCCAGCGTTGTTGGAGTACCAGCGCCAGTAGCTGATGATGGGGTCAATAGAGCCTGAGAGATCATAGGTAGGCGAAGAGAGGGTCGTAGTTCCGCCGTCGACGTCGTTCTCTCCGACGCTGCCACCATTAGTACCCTGACCAGTCACA
>JAPKBY010000170.1 GCA_028823185.1 Planctomycetota bacterium | reverse complement strand
CTTGAGGCTCCAGATTTTAACAAAATGAGTTAGCTTATGAGTCAGCACTCTAGCCACTTCAGATTGAGAAGCAGCGCTATAGGAAGACAGCTCAAGGCAACACGACAAGCGCCCCAACGTTCACGGGTTTAAAGACGGCTATAACAACGAACGCAAGCTCTCAAACGAGCCGCTAGCGTCCCTAGAACTCTTGAAGAGCTTGGCCCGCGCCCTCAAGGGGGTGTGCGGGATCGGCAGGCAGCTCTAGCTGAAAGCAGGAGCCCTCTCCTAGGCGGGAGCTCACTGCGACGCGTCCGCCCATGCGGCCGATGAGATTCTTGACGATAGCGAGGCCCAAGCCTGTCCCGCCGCTCGCGCGGCTCCTGGCTGGATCAGCCCGAAAGAAGCGCTCGAAGATCCTTGAGAGATGTTCAGGCGCGATCCCAGAGCCGGTGTCTTCGACCTCGAGGACGACGCCGCCGTCGTCGTGGCTGGTCGCTCGGAGAGTGAGGCTGCCTGCGTCCGTGTACCAGATCGCGTTTTGAACGAGGTTCGCTAAACAGGTCTCTAGCGCGACGGGATCGCCGATCACCTCCAAACCAGTCGGGACCGAGACCGAGACATGGAGCCCTTTTTCGACGGCCCCTTCTGCTCGGTTGTCGATCACCGAGAGGCACAACTCCTTAACGTTAATGATGGTCGCTGAAGGGACCCAAGCGTCGTCCTGTGCTTTTGCCAGACCGATCAAGTCCCGCGTGAGGAGGCTGAGGGCCACAGCTTTCTTTTGGCACCGGCGAACTAAGTTGTCGGCGTACTCTCCGCTCGCGTCTTCTAAGAGGTCCAACATTCCAATGAGCGCGGCGAGTGGTGTCTGCAGTTCGTGGCTTGAGTTGGCGACAAAGTCGCGCCTGCGTCGATCGACCTTGGCAATAGCAGAGAGATCTTCAAGGACGACGAAGCGCCTCGCGCGTCCAGCCGGGCCAAGGATCACCTTGAAGGTGAAATCCTCACCTTTCCTGTTCACCTTGATTGGCATGAGGGCGACGCCTTCGCCGGTGGTTCGCACAGCAGCGGTGATCTCTGTGCCGGCGACCTCTTCTAATTGAGCCGGGAGGCTCTTTGAGGAAGGCCAAGCGAGCAATCGCTGTGCAGCGGTGTTCATCGCGCGCACGGTCTCCTCTTCGTCGAGCACCAGCACGCCCTCGTTGAGGTGTTCGAAGGCACGGACCATCGGCGCCGTCTCGCCTTTTACTGGACCGAGCTCCTTCACGGAGAGGCCACGCTTTAGGCTCGCTAAGAACCAGCCGAGGGCTGCTCCTCCAACGCCAATCAAGAGCTCATTGGAGACACTCACAGCAGCTTTAGGGTGTAGCCGCGTCCGCGAACTGTTTGGATCATCTCAGCGTGGTCTCCGAGCTTTTTGCGAACAGACTTGATGTGAGCATCAACGGTTCGCTCTTCGACGAAGGCGCCCCCAGCTTGCTTTAAGAGCTCGGTTCGCGTGAAGGCCCGTTCGGGCTTTAAAGCGAGGGCTTTCAAGAGCTGATATTCGGTAGGGGTGAAGCTGAGGATTGCTCCGGAGAGACGAACCTGAAAACGGACGTCATCGATTTCGAGCGGCCCTATTTTGATGAGCGCCTCTTCCTCTGTGGCAGCTTCGATCCGAGGCCTCCTCAGGAGCGCACGTATCCGGGCGATCAGCTCTTTGGGTCGAGCCGGCTTAATGACGTAGTCGTCAGCGCCGATGCCGAGCCCTAAGACGACATCGGACTCGTCGCCCTTGGCCGTGAGCATCATGATCCGAAGACCTTGAAGGTTCTTGTCCGCTCGGAGCTCTCGGCACACCTCGATGCCATCCATTCCAGGCATCATCAGATCGAGACAGACAAGGTCGGGAGAGAGTTTTTTAATCAAACGCAGGCCATCAAGCCCGTTGTCCGCTGTGTGTACGAGATAGCCTTCGCGGGCGAGAGTCTCTCTCAAGACCTCTAGCAAGTCGGGGTCATCTTCGACGACAACGATATTCTGCGTGACCATTTAGAGAATGCTATCCGGTTATAGAGCGGTGTTCACTCTGCTTTGAAATGGTTCCGAAATGACCAAGGGCGACAGGTCTTAAATAGACAGCGATTGAATCGGGTCTTATTCGCCCCAATAGCGCTCGAGACGGTCAAAGGAGCGCTGACGGCCTCTCCGCCTCCCCCAGCGCACATAGGACCGGTAGAGCTCCCGAGCAGCCTCTTCTTCGTCCTTAACGGGGAGCTCAACATCGCGTAACGCTCGAAGCCCGTTAGACCAGAGCCTGCGCTCGACACGTGAGGAGATGTCGCCCCTGCCGAGAGAGGCCATGGCATTCACAACGAGACAAACTTTGACCTCGTCGTCTTCTTCGATCTCTAGCTGGTCAAGCAGGAGTTTTACTACGCGCTCATCCCCGAGCTTCCAGCAGCCGCGCGCCGTCGTGAGACGAACCGCAGGGTCTTCATCTTCAATGCGTAGCATCCAGTCCAGCATCGTCGACTCTTCCATGGTTCGGTCTAGCCGAGTTCGCGCCCAGGTGAAGCGATCTTCAGAGTTGATGAATTCGTCGAGCCAAAGCTGCCACTCAAAACCGTCACATTCTTGGAGGCAGTCGAAGAGGATGGCCCAGCCGACAAAGCGCAGGAGCACGTTGTCCCGCACGCTGTGTTCCCTCTTAGCGCTGAGAGTGAAGAGCTCACGCAGCTCTTCGTCCGAGGGTGGGTTGGCCTGCAGCTCTAGCCATGGCCAGAAGGCGAAGCCGTCCATTACCCAACGTCCGTCACGCTCGATGCCGTCACCTAATAGATGCGCGAGCCCTTCTTCGAACCAGAGCGGGAGATCTAGTCCGAGCTCTGAGATGCGAGCATGTACCAGCTCGTGAACAGCTGTGCCGGTCGCCAGCGTCGCGACGAAGATCCCCGAGGGTTCGAAGAGTCCACCACCACCTCGGGCGTGGAAGGCGGGGACGAGCGTTGCGCCGATGCCCTCCACGTATTCGACCGCGTCCTCTTCTCCGGTGATCGTGCCTCGGTTTCCAGAGTCGAGCGCGACAGAGCCTGTGATCGCATGCACAGAGACGGTGTCAGTGAAGGGCCCGAAGTGGGTCTCTACGGCACCGAAGGCGAGGTCAAAGGTCGACGAGTAGCGATCCACGTCAACCTCAGCGTCGTCCTCTACATAGAGCGTCCAATTCTCGAACTCAGCAGCGGTCCGCCACGAGGTGCATCCTGTCAGGCTGAGACCGAGCAGGAGGCTAGCGCAGAGGCGCGATATAAATTTCTTGAGAGGACGATCGAGGTGCATGGAACTTGGCTGCCAATTGTGGGCTATCATAATGCCACACGGAAGCTGGGCCGAGGGGCTCACTTGATAGATACAAACGACCCCGCATTAAGATTAGCTATGGCCGACTTTCGCCTTGAGCTCGACGCCCCCAATAACATCGTCCTTGTCATGGTCACAGAGGATGACGGCTCCGAGCATGACTACCAATTCGACTTTGATCAGACGACTGGCCGCTGGGAGTTCGCTGAGCGTGATCTTCTAGAGCGCGACTTCGGCGACGATTGGGTCGAGGAGTTTGAGGTCGCTGTCGACAAGATGATCAAGGGCGCGGTAGAGGGCTAGGAGAGAGCTTGTCACGAGCCTTTGTCATTGTCTTAGACAGCCTCGGTGTAGGCGCTCTGCCGGACGCCGCTGACTTCGGGGACGAGGGAACTCACACCCTTGACCACCTCGTGGGCGCCAACGGCGGTCTCAATGCGCCGCGCCTAGTCGAGCTAGGCCTGGGCTGCATCGAGGGGGTGGAGAGCCTCGAGGTGCCGGATTCTCCTGCAGGCGCGTTCGGTCGCTGTGCTGAGCACTCTCCAGGTAAGGACACATCCACTGGTCATTGGGAGATGATGGGGTGTTTGCTGGAGAAGGCATTTCCGGTCTACCCCGACGGGTTTGGCCCAGAGATCATAGACCCGTTCATTGAGCGCTCTGGACTCCCCGGAATCCTTGGCAACAAGGCAGCCTCGGGAACAGACATTCTCGACGAGCTCGGCGCGCTGCATTTAGAGACAGGGAAGCCGATCATTTACACGAGCGCCGACAGCGTCTTCCAGGTGGCAGCACACGAAGAGAGCTTTGGGTTAGAGCGGCTCTATGAGATCTGCCGCATCGCACGCGAGCTCCTCGACCCGCTCGGGATTGGACGGGTCATCGCCCGACCTTTTATTGGGACCGAGGGGAATTGGCAGCGAACTTATAACCGTCGGGACTTCTCGCTCGAGCCCCCGAGCGAGACCTCTCTTGACCGAATCGCCGCAGCGGGCCAGCCGGTCGTAGGTGTGGGCAAGATCGAAGACATCTATGCAGGCCGAGGGGTCACAGAGTCCCTGCACACTGAGGGAAACACGGATGGGATGGCGCGCTTCACTGAGAGAGCGCGTGCGCTTGACTCTGGCCTCCTGTTTATCAATCTCGTCGACTTCGACATGCTCTATGGGCACAGGCGAGACGCCTTGGGATACGCGCGAGCGATCGAGGTCTTCGACGTAGAGCTGCAGCGCTTTGAGGAGGACCTCAGGCCTGGGGACATGGTCATTCTCACGGCAGATCACGGGAATGATCCGACCGTCACGAGCGACACAGATCACACGAGGGAGTACATACCCTTGATCGTTTACGGGCCCAGCCTCATGGCAGGTGTTGATCTAGGCACTCGCGGCAGCTTCGCCGACATCGGAGCGACCGTCGAAGAGCACCTCGGCTTGACCCCTCAAGGCCCAGG
>JAPKBY010000169.1 GCA_028823185.1 Planctomycetota bacterium | reverse complement strand
CGGGGAGGACCGTGCGCATGATCGAGGGGGCTGTGTTTCATGAAGAGCGCTCTCCCGCGCGATCAGATCAGGACCTCAGGCGAGCCCGGGCTTTTCTGCAGGCCTTGCCCAAGATGAGAGCTTCAGGCCTCGGCGTGCAAGCCTGGTTCTATGGGAGAGTCCCGGCGCTTGCGCCCGTGATCTCAGCTGCGTCCTTCTTTGGGGTCGCGCTCAGCCTCGGCCTCGTTGGTGGTGTACGAATGCTCTCAATCTTTGTGGCCTTGTCTGCCTTAGGGCTCCTGCACCCTGCGATTCGTCGGCTCCTCTCGTTGCTGGTGGTGATAGAGCGGGCTCGTCGTGCAGAGCGCGCAGAGCGCATGAGCGCATCTTGGGAGACGGCGCGAGCATGAAGACGAAGGCTGCATGGGCGCTGTTTCTCGTCTTGGCCATCGCAGGCGGACTCCGGGGTTGGTCGGTCTACGAGTACACGCAAGCTCACCCCCTGGGCGGCGCGCCGACGATCGATGAGGCCTCTTATGATGACTGGGCCGTTGAGATCTCTGGTGGCGAATGGCGCGGAGAGGAGGTCTTTTTTCAAGAGCCTCTCTACCCATACTTTCTCGGAGTCATCTACTCCCTCGTCGGAAGAGATCTCCTCATCGTGCGCCTTCTACAGGCTGCGCTCGGGGTCCTGACTTGCTGGTTGGTGGTGAAGCTGGGGAGGCGCCTAGGTGGTGACTGGGCTGGCATCGTGGCGGGACTACTCTTCGCCTGCTTGCCATCACTCGTTCTCTTGCCCTGCCTGCTGCTCAAGCCCAATCTTCACCTCCCGCTCTTCTGCGCCTTAGCGCTGCTCTTCACGAGGCCTGGGCCGGGGGGGATTCGTCGCTGGTTGTTGGTCGGTGCGGTGGGGGGGCTCTGTGCGCTCTTGCGCGGAAACTCACTCGTTCTCCTCCCTGTCTTCTTCCTCTGGACAGTCTCGGTGCTTCCACGGGGGTTGCCCTCGATAGTCCGTGGTCTGTCTTTTCTCCTCGGAGCTTTCATGCTTCTCGCTCCCATCGCTTGGAGGAATCATGAGGTAGGTGGAGTCTGGGCGCTTACGACCTCAGGCGCTGGGACGAATCTCTACGGAGGGAACAACTTAGAGAACCCCCGCGGAGTCGCCACAGAGCTCGCCTTTGTTCGCGGCATTCCAGAGCATGAGGCGGACGACTGGCGTCGAGAGGCGGAGCGCAGGACAGGAGAAGCGCTCGACGCGGGCGAGGTCAGCCGCTTTTGGTTTGCTGAGACCGGGCGCTCCTTGATTCGCAATCCGCTCGCGCATCTTGAGATACTTTGGAACAAGCTGCGCGCGACCATGGGTTGGTACGCAGTCCCGGACAATCACTCTCTTGCGTGGGACTCGCGTTATGTGAGCGCGTTGAGGCTCCCGGTCCCAGGCTTCGGTGTCTTAGCGACTCTTGGGCTGGCAGGAATGTTGATGTGCTCGGTCAGGCTCTATGGGCGCAAGGAGATGAGCGGACGCGAAGAGGCTTGCCTGCGAGCCGGGCTCCTCTTCCTCCTCTATCTAGGGACGATCGTCCTGACCGTGACGAGCATGAGGGCGCGGATGCCGCTGTGTGTGCTCCTCGCTCCCATGGCCGGCGCTTGGCTGATCTCTCTCCGTAGCAGGCCTCGGCTCGGCTCAGCGCTCGCTGTCTGTATGAGCGCTTCATTTGTCGCTTGGCCTCTGTGGAGCCCCCTAGAGCAGGCTCAGGACCTCTCAGAGCGCGACTACAACTTCGCGGTTCATCAACTGCGGAGCGGCCCGCCGTCTCCAGAGACGCGTGATCTCGTCGTTAGCCTCGTCGCCGCACACCCGAACACAGCTAGGATCCGCATCCTCTCGGCAGAGTTTCAGTTTGCTGAGGCGCTCAGACTTCGCGCACAAAAGGAAGAGGCCATGGCAGTCGTCGTAGAGGAGGCCGCGCTGCGAAGCCTCGCTGAGTTAACGGACTTAGAGAGCGTCTCTCCTAGAGACCGCATGAGCGCTCATCGTCTCGCTGGCTGGATCTACACGACTCGTAGAAATTGGGAGTCGGCTGAGTTGAGCTTCAGGGGAGCGAGGGAGTTTGACTCAGAGAGCTCTGAGCTAGCAGCGGCACACGCTCAGGCTTTGGTCGGCTGCGCTGAGGGTGATGCGGTCGAGGCTCGCCGCATACAGTGTGGAGAAGAGGCGCGCGCGATCTTAGGAGAGCTGGATGATCGAGCGGTCCCAGCTGAGATGAGGGATGAACTCTTAGAGCGGTTATCGGCAGCCGGCGCCTAGCGCTTTGAGCTCAGGTAGAGCTGGTTGACGAAGCTTGAGAGCTCCACTGCTGAGGGGCGCCGGACCCTCAGGTCTTCGGAGAGCTCTGCTCGTACATCATCTAGAGGAGTGAACTCCATCGTGATGATTTGATAGAGGCCGACTCCCGCCAAGAATCGAACGGGCTGTGAGACGCCACCTCTCTTAAGCGGCTCGACAGCGGCGGCGATCGCTGCTGATTGCTGTCGCAGATTGAGGAGGCCCGGGAGGCGTCCTCCTTCGAGGCGAGTCGCTGCATCTCTCGAGTGACGACGTGCTAGGGCGGCGAAATCTTCTCCACCTTCGACGACGCGCCTGCGGAGCTCCTCAGCCTCAGCCTCTAGCGCGAGCATCTCACGCTCGAGCCACTCGTTCAGGTCGTCTTGATCTATCTGCTCCTTCGGAGGCTTGGGGCTCAAGAGGATGAAGCGAGCCGTCCTGGCTAGACCGCCTTCCCCATAGACCTCTTCCCATTCAGCGCGCACCTCTGCTGCGCTCACCTCTCGGTTTGATAAGAACAGCGCCTCAGCGCTCAGATCATGGAGAGCCCGTATGCTCGCTTCGCGACGCCACCCCGTGAGGGTCCTTCCATTTTTTTTGAGCTCTTCGAGCCAACGCGATCTCTCTCCCTCGTGGAAGAACTGAACTCTGGCCTCTAGGTCGGACTCTCTCCTTGAAGCGACCTCTTCTGGCGAGAAGCTGTGTCCTGCAGCGAGTGAGAGCCTCTCTATGAGACGCATCTGTTCAAAGGCCGTCCGGTGAGGTCGTCCATGGGTCTCAGTGAGCCAGCGGGTGAAGCTGGACAGCTTGAGTGGGCGTCCATGGAGTCGGCCGATCACGGTCACCGCCTCGTTGCTTGCTGTGGGGAGCACAGCCTCATCGAGTGAGGCGGAGGGCGAGCCCTGCTTCATTAGATCTGCGAAGAGGGCGTCTGTCTCATCGCTGTTGGCCGGACGAGAGATCAGGGTCGCCGTGATCTCAGCCCGGACTGACTCGAAGGGCGTGTGTTTTGAGCTGACGAGCTGGAGCAAATTCCACGCGCCGCGAGCGGCCTGTGGTGTGGAGACCTCACCGAGGGAGAGCTCCCTGATCGATCGCCGCAGCGAGTCAGGCCAAGAGATCTCATCGAGAGCGAAGGGCTCCCTCGGCTCTTCCCCGGAGCCGGTAGAGCTCTGCAGCTCGAGGAAATCTGCGCCGCCGCTCCAAGCACGGCCGATCTCTTCAGCGCGCGTTCGAGCCAGCGCTCGGGATGCCGCTCGGAGAGCGTCCACCTCCTCTCGAGTCGCGTTGGGTTTTGGCGTGGGGGGAGTGATCATGATCTGTATCCAGCGCACGGTCATTTGGCGCCCGTCTGGACCGTAGCTCTCCTCCCAAGCTGTCCGGAACTCTGCTTCAGAGATCTCGCGTCTGCCCTGAACAAGTCGATTGACGATGAGCGTGTTCAGCGTCGGAATGCGTTGCTCTCTGCTCCAGCTCTCCTCGTCGAGTTCGAGGCGCTTGAGCTCAGTGAGCCAGGCTTCGCGATCTCCTGCGTAGGCGTTCTTGATGCGCCGGTTGACTTGGTCCTTGAGAGAGTCATCGACCTCTTCAGGAGTGGGGAGCGCGCCGACGCTCTCGGCAGCGATCAAGATCAGCTCGTGTCGGAGGTACTCTTCTAGGTGTAGCTCGCCACGGTAAGCGACGAGCCACTCTTCGAAGGTAGAGGCTTGGTCGGCCTGAGAGCCTGTGAAGCTGAGGCAGAGAGTGAAGAGTAGGTTCAGCACTCTCTTAGCCTACCCCTTGTCAGACTCGTTCGTCCCCTCTGCAAATTGGAGGGCATGCAGCTTGGCGTAGAGACCACCTTTTGAGAGGAGCTCGGCGTGTCGGCCGCGCTCTTGGATCTTCCCGTGGTGGAGAACGAGGATCTCGTCAGCCCGACGGATTGTGGAGAGCCTGTGAGCGACGACGAGCGCTGAGCGACCTTCGATCAAGTTGTGGGTGGCCTCTTCGATAGCAGCCTCAGTGGCAGAGTCGACGCTGGCTGTGGCCTCATCGAGAATGACGAGGTCTGGATCGGCCGCGAGAGCGCGGGCGATCGCGAGCAGCTGACGCTCGCCGGTAGAGAAGGTCGCGCCACGCTCAGCGACCTCACCTTCGAGTCCGTCCTTGAGCTGGGAGAGGACCTGCCCACAAGAGCTCATCTCGATGGCTCGGTCGAGGGATTCCTGGGTCACCTCTTTGCGCCCCATGACCAGATTGTCTCGGACGCTTCCAGCGAAGAGGTAGTCCTCTTGAAGGACGAGCCCTGTGCGCGCTCTCCACTCTCTAGGGTCATACTCCCTGAGGTCAGCACCTGCATAGCTGACGTTGCCTTTGGAGGGGTCGTGGAAGCGCAGCAGCAAGCTGACGAGCGTGCTCTTGCCGCTGCCAGTCGCGCCCACAAGGGCGATTGTCTTGCCAGCAGGGATGTCGAAGGAGACGTCCTCGATGACCTCTCTTCC
>JAPKBY010000002.1 GCA_028823185.1 Planctomycetota bacterium | reverse complement strand
ATTCAAAGCGCCCCGCCTCACTGGTGCTCGCGCGGACAGAATCACAGCTCTCCTCTAAGGACATCCACAGCAGGTCAGCACCTGTCACGATCGCCCCTTCCAGGTCAACGATGAGACCTGACAGAGCATTCTCTGCGCTCGCGCGGCTGTCACTCAACTCGGCTATCTCCAAGCTCATGGCCTCCATCGCGCTCGCTGAGCGCTCGGTGATCGGCTCAAAAGACAACTCCTCCTCTGCTCCTCTCAGCTGATCCGTGGCCGCAAATGAGACGGCTCCTACGCTCGGCGAGTCGCCAGCCCTAAAGACCAAGAGCAGCACAATCACCAAGCAGAAGACGACTACAGAGATCATCGGTGATGTCGATTTCATGTCACAGCCCCCCTTTCAATAGGGACAACATGAAGCACAAAAGGCTTACAAGAGCTCATGATTCATCGCCGTGTATGGAAGAGATTGGCGGTAGATCACCTGTCCGACACTGAGGCCCTTCGCGTCGCGAAGCGGGCGCTGGGGGAACGCCCCCGATCCCCCGCAAGAGAGCGAAAGCGGCAGGCGCCGTAAAGATGAAGAAGGTCAAGGTCAGCGCGACACCGACCTTAAGAGTGAGTCCCTGTTGTCTATTCAATGAGTGCATTTCCAATCCTCCGGCCGATGATTCCGAGCCGGTCTTCGATACGAATAAATGTGTCCTTTCTCATAACCTTTACCTCTGTCGCTTCACTGCTGGTCACCTGTCTGAGGAGTTGAATCTCCTCTGCGAGGCCCGGATGCTCGGCGCCCATCTGATCCTCAAGCTCTGCCGAGAAGTGCTTCGCGCGCATGTCGTCCTCTACTGCGAGCGCAGCGGAGAACGCGCTGAGGAGCGGACCTGGTCGAGCATCACCCAATAAGGAGGCCTGCTCATAGCTCTTGAGTGCAGCGCTGATGTCGCCCATTCGGTGCTGAGAGACGCCGAGGTTTTGCCAGCAGTACGAACTGAGCCCCCTCTCGGGCTTGTCATCCAAGACGCCGTTCAAGAGGCTCATCGCAGCTCGCGGGCTCTCTTCACTCAGCAGCTCGAGAGCTGCATAAATGCGAGCCCTATCATCAAAGAGGACGCGCTGGGCTGCCCCAGCAAATTGAGAGACCTTCGGCGACTTGTCACCAGGATTTACGACACAGGCCGAGAGCAGATTGAGCGCTCCGCCAGCCTCGATCTCTTCCGGCACATCGTCGAGGGTCCGACTCACTCGCCCCAACCAATCCTTCTCAGGCGCGACATGAACACGATCGTCGAATGACCGCCAGCGACTGAGCTGGAGTCCGCTCAGCCCGTACAGCTCTCGCCGACAAGCCTCCAAGAGCAGATCTCTCACCTCATGTCGGAAGACCTCCAAGAGCTCTCTCTCCGCTGCCATGAGATTTGCACCTCGAGGGCTGACCTCCTTGATGCTGCCGATCGCTCCCGTCCTCCTTATCGGCACACGCAGCAAGCTCGATCTCGGATCACTCGCGAGCTCTTGAAAGAGCTCAACGAGAGCAGGGTCAATTTGATGGTTCCAGCGACTGCTCATGACGTCTCTTGCCCCTCATTTTCGAATTCATCCGATCCTGCATCCCTCTCCCGTAAACCTGTCAACGAGAGAGACCGGATCACGCGGCGTAGGCCCTCTATGACATGGTCACGCGTCTCCCCTGACTCCTCTGCGATCCCTGACAGTGACTCACCGGAGACAACAGCCCTCCAAAAGGTCCGACGGTCTCTGATCGACAAGCGGTGAAATGAGACGCTTATCTCTCGCGTCATCGCCGGCTCTATACCCAGCGCGCCGACGAGGAATTCCGAGCGCGGGTCCGCTGTCCCCGAGAGCGGGAAGCCGAGCCGGTCCTCATAGAGCTCCTCATCAACTAGCTGTGATGCCGCTTCGCTGACACGCTCAGCTATCCAAGCGCTGACGTCCTCAACCTTCGCCTCTGGTAAGTGACGAGCGATGAGAGCGAGGCTGCGTGCGTGCAAGCGCTCCAAATCCAGGAGGAGCGCCTCGCTCGTGAGGTGATGAGCGCAGCGCTCGATGAGCTGTAGAGGATCCCCTTCAACGAGTCGGGGTAGCACCTCTCTAGGCCCTTCGTGAGGGTCAAAGAGGAGCGCATCAAAGCGCGGGTCACTGGGTGGTTCGATCGGGCACATGAGTTGCGCGCAGTAGCTGCGATGGATATCGCGCTCTTGTGTGCGGAGTCGATTCTCGTCTCCTTCGTCTTTGCTTGAGACGGAACTCAGCCTCTTTGGGTCTCCCCTATCTGGGCAGAACCTCTCTGCTCTACACCCAAGTCAATGCACGCGCTGACCTTGTGAGCTTCGCTCTCCCATCAAGAGCACACTGATTCCTTCAAGCGCGGTGGCAAGAGGTGGGATTCGATTCCCCACTTCGCTGGAGCTGCTCTCGCCCCGATCAGAGCTAAGGACCGCGAGAGAACTCAGCTCTTTCGAGCGATGACGACCTGCCTCATGGCTCCTTCGTCAAAGCCTTCACCGCTGAGTCCACCGAACCTATCCACGAGCTCGAGGCCCGCATCTATCAATAGAGCGTCGAAGTCTTCGGGTTCGTAGAGGCAGACGTCTTCTGTCCACTCACGGACTTCTCCGCTTGGACTCTCGAGCCGCACCTGCTTCACAACGCGGCTCCCGCCTGCCGCGAGGCTGCGCCTCTCCGTCAAGAGACCCGCGTCTGTCTCACGGCGGGATTCAGGAACGAGCCCTGCGCGTATTCTCGCAGGGAGCATCAAGTCAAAGAGCGCGCTCGCTCCGGGTTTCAACACTCGCCTCACCTCAAAGAGGACACCGCGGTCACCCTCAGCGCCAAAATATCCAAAAGAGCTGAAGAGGTTCACGAGCGCGTCAAAGCTCTCATCCGCAAAAGGCAGCGCGCGCACATCTCCCCTGATGAGCCGTCCATCTAGCGCATCGCCACCGTCTAAGGTGGGCGCATCTCGCAAGAGGTCTTCGGAGAGATCCATTCCAACGACATCAACGCCCAGCTCCCTCAAGGCGAGCGAGTGTCGACCAAAGCCGCAGCAGAGGTCTAAGACTCGGCCCTTCATACCGATCTGATGGGCCCAAGCCACCTCGGCCCGAGCGCTCTCAAGATCCCGATGCGGATAGACCGTCCTGTACTCAGACGTGAACGCAGCGACGTACCAAGGGTCCTCCTTTGTCATCTGTAACTCTTCGGGCAGTTCAGGCGACACCTAGACCGTCATCGTCAGGCAATGAGCTCTCTCGTGCATTGGCTTCCGCCTTTGACACAGCGAGGCGCACCTGCATCACAGTGTCAGGTGTCACTGACATAGATGTGATCCCACACTCGACCAAGAACTGCGGGACCTCTTCTGGATAATCTGACGGCGCCTGGCCGCAAATCCCGATGTCCAGCCCTCGCTTTTTAAAGCTCTCTATACTGCTCTTGATCATCATTTTGACAGACGGGGAGCGCGCATCGACTGGGTTTTCATAGTTCTCAAGGTCATCGCGCGAGACCGCATAGACCGTTTGAACTAAGTCATTCGATCCGATCGACCCCCCAACGAGCCCCATCTCATCGATGAAACGATCTGCCTCCAGAACGTTTGATGGCAGCTCGATCATGAGGAACAAGGGCACTCCGGCTTCATCGCCAAGGCCTCGATCTTCTAATAAGTTCCGCACCATCTTCCCCTCTTCGGGGCTCCTGCAAAACGGCACCATCAACTGCAGGTTGTCCAAACCGAGTCTCTTCCTTACGAGCTTCAGCGCATCACACTCCATCTCAAACGCTGGGAGGAAACGCTTGGAGACAAATCGGGCTGCGCCACGCCACGCGATCATCGGGTTCTCTTCTTCCGGTTCGAAGAGACGTCCACCGAGCAAATCTCGGTATTCATTCGACTTTAGATCGGAGAGACGGACGAGGACTGGGCGAGGATGGAACGCAGCGCAAATCAGTCCGACCCCCTCCATCACTCGGTCAATGAAGAACTGTCGCTTGTCAGCATAAGCGGGCGTCCTACGGTCGATCGCACCTAACATCGCACGCAGTTCACTAGCGGGTTCTCTCTCAATCGCCTCTCGACACGGCTCCAGCTCTTCAGTCAGGTGGCCATTCTCTAAGTAATCATGAAGCTCGCGGTAGTGAAACAGGGCGAGCGGATGAACTCCAACCTCCGACGTGAGGATGAACTCAAGCCTAGCTAGACCGACGCCATCGACTGGCAACCTAGAGTCATGCAGAGCTTTCCCGGGAAAGCCGACGTTCAGTTTGATCTTGGTCTCTAGCTCTCGATCCAACTTGACCTCGACAGTCTCGACGTCATATGGATGGATCCCATCAAAGACGACACCGACATCACCATCAGCGCACGTCCCGGTCACTTGACCGACAGCTTCGAGCGTCCGCATCGCATCTTCGCAGCCTACGATGGCAGGGATGCCAAACTCTCGAGCGATGATCGCCGCGTGAGAGGTCCTGCCTCCCTTCTCCGTGACGATCAGCGAAGCCTCTTTCATAAGAGGCTCCCAATCAGGCGTGGTCATCTCTGTGACCAGGACATCTCCGGAGTCAAAGACACGCTCGGACTTGGGTATATCTTCCAGCTGTTCTCCTGCCGCGAGGCGATTTCGAAGCTCACGCTTTCGAAGAATGACGTCCTCATAAGAGCGGTATAAGCGCACCGGGCCCGATCCGATCCGGTTCCCTACCGCCTGTCCGGTCACGACGTCTCGTCCATTCTGCTTGAGCCAGTCGACGAGCACTGGGTCCATTGAATAGCGGGTCAACGTGTCTACAGGTCGCCGCGCATGAACTGTCTCGGGCCGCGCCTGGACGATGTAGAGCTCTTCGCTCCGTCCATCCTTCGCCCACTCAATGTCCATCGGCATCCCATAGTGCTCCTCGATAATGAGAGCCATCTTCGCGAGCTCGATGACCTCTTCATTGTCAAGAGACCACGACCTGCGACGAGCAGAGGGCACATCAACGCTCTCTGTCAAAGTCCCGCCTTGTCCCCCATAGACCATTTGAATGTCTTTGGCGCCGAGGTGCCGATGAACGATCGCCGACTTCCCTTTTTTGAGGCCGCCCTTCCATACGGTGAAGGTGTCCGGCGAGACGCTCCCTTGAACGACGAGCTCTCCGAGACCGAAGGTGCTTGAGATGTGCACGACACCTTCATGACCAGAGTCTGGATCGAGTGAAAACATGACCCCTGAAGAGGCTAGGTCTGAACGCACCATCTTCATCACGACCACAGCGAGGCAGCTCTCTAATGGATCGAGACCTTTACTGAGTTGGTAAGAGACCGCGCGCTCTGTGAAGAGACTCGCTACGCAGTGCTTCCAATGCTTGATGACTGACTCCCCTCCATGGACGTTCAAGAAGGACTCGCATTGGCCGGCGAATGAGGCCTCTTCAGAGTCTTCCATCGTGGCTGAAGAGCGCACGGCGACATCTACATCTAAGCCATACTCTCCACATAGACGCTCGTATCCACCCAGGATCTCATTCTTAATAAAGACCGGGACAGAGGACTCCGACACGAGCTCTCGGGCGAGCTGCGTCCTAGAGTGCATCTCAAGATGGTCGCTTGTCTTCGCGCCTTTGAAGCACGCATGCAGTCCGGCACGTAGCGTCTTCGCTCTGGTCACTTCGCCCCTCAAACCGGGGAGCCCTTCAGCGTCTGAGATGTGATTCCAAACACCGGTCTGGACCGGCGCATCGAGAAACTCCCGGTAAGCCATCGAGGTCGTCGTGAAACCGTTCGGAACAGGAACGCCCCGCGGCGTCAGCTCGCAGTAGAGCTCACCGAGAGAGGCTCCTTTTCCACCTACGAGCTCTGCGTCCGCCCTCCCGACCTCTTCAAACCAAAGGACCAATCGCTGTTCGCGGTTTACGGACTTCACTGCTAAAACTCTTAGAGGGGTGACGGGCGACTCTCTCGACGAAATTCGCCGACAATTCAATCTACCCCAATATTGCCCGTTTGCACTTTAGATGCTTAGTGATGGCCTTATTGCCGATTTTCTTGAGCGCGCGCGTCTTGAATGCCCCTGTGGACCTAGCCCCGCCTGCTCAGGCGTCAAAAACAGACGGAGCGCGCGCGAGAGCGGCTCCCGAAGCCACAGCGCAAGCCGAGGACGCGACGCCTGGGCCCGACCTTAGGAGCCCATGGCCCCTCTCGCGCGTCATTCATTGCTATGAAGGCGCCGAGGGTCTGAGGCTACGCCAGCTGCATATATTCAGGCTATAATTGCATATTTATGCTTGTTTTATGAATACTTATCCATACCCTGTTCGCCATGGTTGCCGTAAAGGAAAGACGCGAGCGGGTCCGCACTCTGCTCACCGAGAACGCTGTCTCAAGCCAGCAGGAGCTCCTCTCTCTGTTGGCAGAGAATGGCGTAGAGAGCACCCAGCCCGTGCTCTCGCGTGACCTTCAAGCTCTTGGCGCCGTCAAACACGGCGGACGCTACGTCGTCTTGGAAGCGAACCGGGTCACCCGGCTCGAAGCACTCCAGCCCCTGTTGCGCGGCGCAAACGCCGCGGGATCCAACCTTGTGGTGCTCACCTGCGAACCTGGCGCTGCCAGCTCCATTGCTCGCGCGCTGGAGGAGGAGGAGCCCCTTGGAATCCTCGGAACGGTCGCCGGGGATGACACCATCTTTGTCGCTGTTGAGAGCGAGCGACGAGGAGAGGCGGTGATGAAGCGGGTCCAAGACCTGCTCTAAGCCGCCGACCCGACACCTCACACAGCGACCGTTCTCACCTCTCCACACTGTAATAGCATGCGCATACTTCTCGCCTACTCCGGAGGACTCGACACCTCCTACCTCACCGCCCGCCTCTCCGACGATGGACACGAAGTCGTCTGTGTCACCGTCGACTGCGGAGCTATGGACGCCCAAGAACGCGACGCTATCGCCTCCCGCGCCGTCGCGCTCGGCGGGACCGAACACCGCTTCATCGATGCGCGCGCCCAACTCTTCGACGACGTCCTGCGCTGGCTCATCGCTGGCAACGTCCGCCGCGGAGGAACTTATCCCCTCTCAGTCGCTGCTGAGCGCAGCTTGCAAGCCGAACTCCTCGCGGAGCTCGCCTTAGAAGAAGGCTTCGACGCCCTCGCCCACGGCTGCACGGCTGCGGGGAACGATCAAGTGCGCTTTGAGGCAGCCTTGAGCATCTGCGCCCCTGATCTTGAGATCCTCGCGCCTGTGCGCGATGAGATGCCGAGCCGTGACGAGCAGCGCGCTTGGCTCCAAGAGCACGGCCACAAGCTCCCGCCCAAAGGGACTGAGTACTCCGTGAACGCGGGGCTGTGGGGCTTGACGATCGGCGGAGGCAGCCTCCTCGCGAGCTCCGAGCCCCTGCCCGAGGAGGGCTGGTGCTGGACCAAGGGCGGCGCGGGCCACACGAAGCTCGACGTCCAGTTCGAAGGTGGCATCCCTGTCTCCATCGACGGTTCGTCCATGGACCCGGTCGCGCTCATCGAAGCGCTCAATCTGTCTGGAGGTCAACTCGGAGTGGGACGCGGCTACCACCTAGGTGACACCGTCCTCGGCATTAAGGGGCGCATCGCCTACGAGGCTCCGGCCGCCGAGATCCTGCTGACAGCCCACCGCGAGCTAGAGAAGCTCGTCCTCACCGAAGAGCAGCGCTTCTGGAAGGACCACCTCGCTGATGTCTACGGCCGCAAGCTCCACCAAGGCCTCTTCCACGACCCGAGCTTGCGTGACTTCGAGGCGCTCTTCGCCTCGACCCAAGCGCCCGTCACGGGAACCGTCCACATCTCCATCGCTGACCGGATGGTCACGGTCACCGGCCTCGAGTCCCCGCACTCGATGATGGCAGCGAGCGATGCCAAGTACGGCGAGCGCGCAGCGACCGGGACAGACCCGCGCGGCGCAGTAGGCCTCGCACGCATCCTCGCTGAGCCCGGCAGGCTCCACCGCCTCGCCAGCAAGAAAGAGGAGGTGCACGCATGAGACGCTGCATCCTCGACAAGATCGCCTCCGTCACGAAGCACACCGAGCTCACTCGCAACGCGGTCCTCTCTACCAATATCCCCGCTAAGGCAGGGACCGTCATCGCCGCACGAGTTCTGAGTTCCAAGACGTCTTACGACACCTTGGAGGACGTGCACGGACGAATGGTGTGCCTGCACCCGGGCGATGTGATCGCCGGCGCCCTCGGGCACCGTGACGCGCTGCGCGGCTTCTCAGGCTACGTCCCCGCGAGCGTGGCAGTAGGAGATCACCTCCAGCTCCTCAACAAAGGCGGCGTCATCGGGACAGGTGCGGAGACCGTGCCGGGTGTTGGTGAGCCCTTCGAGCTAGAGGTCCTCGGCTCAGTCGTGCACTTCTCGGACGCCGACCGTCGCCACGGCGAGCCCGCCGACGTGACGAAGGCCGCCCTCCCCGCCGCCTCGCTCCCGACCGAGCTGCCGCCCGTCGTCTGCCTCCTCGGCACCTCCATGGACTCCGGCAAGACGACCGCAGCGAGCGTCCTCATCGCGAGCCTCGTCCACAGCGGCATGAAGGTCGCCGCGGGTAAGCTCACCGGCGTCTCGCTGCTCCGCGACGTCCTCGCGATGTCGGACTGCGGCGCCTCGCCGGCGATGATCTTCACAGACTTCGGCGTCGTCACCACTGACAAAAACAACGCCGTCGAGGCCGCCCACTCCCTCCTCGCGACGCTCGTCGAGAGCGAGCCTGATGTGATCGTCCTCGAGATGGGCGATGGCCTGCTCGGCACCTACGGCGTCAACGCCTTGCTCGCTGACCAGGGACTGCGTGCAGCGCTCTCCGCCATCGTCCTGTGTGCCTCCGACCCCGTCGGGGCCTGGGGCGCAGTAAAAATCCTCGACGAACGCTTCGGGCTCTCGCCCACCGTCATCAGCGGCCCAGTCACCGACACCCCGGTCGGACGTCGCTACTGCACCGAAGACCTCGGGATCCCCGCACACAACGCGCTCCTCGACGCGGCCTCCTTGGCCTCGTCCGTCGCGCCCGAGCTCTCCTCAATCGCCAAGGCTGAAGGGGTCTTCGCATGACCACACCCCTTTACGTCTACGGTGCGAGCGGCCTCCTCGCGGGCGAGCTCATGCGCCTCGTCGAGGCGCACCCAAACTTCGAGCTCGCGGGCGCCATCACGCGCAGCGGTGAGGGCACGGTCTGCGACCTCCACCCAAACCTCACTCACGCAGCTCCGCTCCTTAAGAAGGAGGCTGCGGCAGACGCGATCCTGAACTCGCTCGCAGCCGGGCCCTGCGCCCTCGTGCTCGGGCTCCCCCACGGCGAGTCCGCCTCTGCCTGGCTCGCGCTTGAGTCAGAGCTCGGTGACGCCGCCTGTGAACTCATGGTCGTAGATCTCTCCGCGGACTTCCGCCTCTCTGACGCAGACACCTACGCAGCGGTTTATGGCAAGGAGCACCCCGCTCCGCTGACCCTCGATGACTGGACCTATGGCCTCGTTGAGCACGGCCGCGAAGCGGTCGCGTCCTCGAAGCGCGTCGCAGCCCCCGGCTGCTTCGCCACCGCGATGCAGCTCGCCTGCGTCCCCGCATTCAAAGGCGGCCTCGTCACGAACGCGTCTCCCTGGCTATGCAACGCCGTCACAGGCTCCTCCGGGAGCGGCGCGACCGCTAAGGCCGCGACACACCATCCCCACCGCCACGGCAACTTCAAGGCCTACGCGCGCACCGGGCATCGGCACGAGGCAGAGCTCCTGCAAGCCTGCCCCGAAGCAAGCGTGCAGCTCATGCCGCACTCAGGTCCCTTCGCCCGGGGCATCTACCTCACGGCGAGCATGCCGCTCGCCGCGGGCGTCACCCAAGCCGACGCGAGCGCGGCGTACTCGAACGCATACGACGACTGCCCCTTCGCCTCCTTCGACGCAGAGACAGCTCCGGAGCTACGCGCCATCGTCGGCTCCAACCGCGCTGCACTCAGCCTCGTCGAGCGTGACGGCTGGTTGCACGTCACCTGCTGCATCGACAACATCCTCAAGGGCGGATCAGGTCAGGCTGTCCAAGCCCTCAACTTGATGCACGACCTGCCTGAGACGACCGGACTGCCCACCGCTGGCCTGGGGGTGTGCTAATGAGCCTCAAGGAGCTGCCCGCGTACGCGCGCATCGAACTCGACGTCGTTGGTGCAGAAGGATGTGAGCTCTTGCTCGCCGACGGCACACGCGTGCTCGATCTCTATGGCGGACACTGCGTCAACACCCTCGGCGCAGGAGACAAGGGCCTCGGAGCAGCGCTCAGCCGTCAGTGGAACGCCCTCTCCTTCACGACCAACCTTCTCGACACCGAGTCACGTGACAAGTACAACGCCGCGCTCGCGCCGCTCCTCCCTCTGGGAGACTGGCAGATCTTCTGCTCCAACAGCGGCGCCGAGGCCAACGAGAACGCGCTCAAGCTCGCCCTCGCCGCGACCGGACGCGAAGGCGTCGTCTGCTTCGCGGGCGCATTCCACGGGCGCACCGCGGCAGCCGCCGCGGTCACAGATCCTCGCACCCCGGGCTTCCCCAGCGCGCCCTTCAAGGTGACCCGCAACGTGTGGGGCTCGCTCGAAGGGATCAACGAGTCGACAGCGGCCTGCATCCTCGAGCCGATCCAATCGCTCGCCGGCGTCATCGCACCCCCCGCAGGCTTCCTCGAGGCCCTGCGTGCCAAGTGCGATGAGACAGGCGCGCTGCTCATCTTTGACGAGGTGCAGACCGGCAATGGCCGCCTCGGTGTCCCGTTCGCGGCGCAACACTTCGGCGTCATCCCGGACGTCATCACGACCGCCAAGGGCGCGGCCTCCGGCTTCCCCCTCGGGCTCACCCTCGCGCAGACAGAGGCCGCAGAGCGCGCGCCTTCAAACCTCTTCGGCTCCACCTTCGGCGGCGGCCCGCTCGCGATGGTCGCGGCCACCGAGACCGCCAAGCGTCTCTCACAGCCTGGCTTCTTAGACGGCGTCCGCGCCGCAGGAGCGGCCTTCGCGGAGTGCGCCGGTGTCGGACCCGTGACAGCCGTACGCGGTGCTGGACTCCTCCTCGGACTCGAGCTCTGCGATGGCGTCACAGCGAAAGAGGTGCGCGACGCGCTCCTCACTCAAGGCGTGCTCGTCGGGACCTGCTGGGACCCCAAGATCGTACGCCTCTCTCCCCCTCTCGTCGTCACCCCCGCCCACGCCGAGCAGCTCAAGGGAGCGCTCGCCAACCTGGAAGTCTCCGCATGAACGGTCTCTACAAGCTCGCCGAACTCGACGTGAACCTCGTCGAAGCACTCACCGACCGCGCGACGGAGCTCCGCCGCGGCGCGACGCCCGCGCGCTTCGAGGGCCTCGCCCTTGGACTGCTCTTCCTCGCGCCCTCGCTCAGAACCCAAGCCTCCATGCAGCGCGCTGCCCAGCTCCTCGGCCTCGACCTCGTGCAGCTCACGAGCTCGAGCATGTGGGGCCTCGAGACGAGCGAAGGCGTCGTCATGGATTCAGACGCAGCCGAGCATGTACGCGAAGCCGCGCCCGTCCTCTCCAGCTACGTCGACGCCTTGTGCGTGCGCTCCTTCGCGCGCTTCGAGACTCTCGCCGCAGACCTCGCAGACGACGTCTTCCAAGGCTTCGTCCAGCACTCAAGCGTTCCGGTCGTGAGCATGGAGAGCGCCCTCTGGCACCCGCTTCAAGCGCTCGCTGACCGCGCCACCCTGGACCAGATCAAGGTCTCGACGCGCGCCAAGCTCGTCCTCACCTGGACCTGGCACCCGCGCTCGCTCCCTCACGCGGTCGCGAACTCCACCGTGTGCATGGCCGCGCAGCGCGGCATGGACGTCGTGCTCGCTTGCCCTGCGGGCTGGGAGCTCCATGAGGACGTCCTCGCCCAAGCCCGCGCGCTCGCAGAGGCGAGCGGCGGCAGCTTCGAAGTCAGCCATGACCCCGACGCCACCAAGGACGCCGACATCGTCTACGCAAAGTCATGGTCGAGCCTCGGCTCGTGGGGCGACACAGCTGGTGAGTCCTTCAAGAAGCTCGAGCTGCGCTCCTGGCAGGTCACGCCTGACTCTCTCGGCTCTGGCGCACGCTTCATGCACTGCCTCCCGGTGCGCCGTAACGTCGTCGTTTCGGACGCAGTCCTCGACGGCCCCGCGAGCCTCGTCCTGCGCCAGGCAGAGAATCGCCTCCACGCTCAGACCGCGCTCCTCGAACACATGCTGAGCTCAACCGCTGGCTGTGAGAGCCCGCTCAAGATTCACGCGGAGGTGGGAGCATGAGCCTCGACCTCATCCGCGCCTCCGCACACGTGCGAGAGCACCAGGCGAAGACCTTCGTTATCAAGGTGGGCGGCGCCTGCCTCGCCAAGCCCCGCTACATCCAACGCGTGGCCGAACAGCTCGCCTGCGTCCACGCCCTCGGCGCGCGGCTCGTCGTCGTCCACGGCGCAGGCCCGCAAGCCAATGAGTGCCAGCGCTCGCTCGGAGAGGAGCCCGTCTTCGTCGACGGCAGGCGCGTGACCACGCTCGCCGCGCTCGAGGCGCTCACGATGAGCACGAGCGCGCTCACGGAGGCGCTGAAGGTGGCCCTTGAAGCCCGCGGCTCCGTCGCGAGCGCCGCCACAAATTGCGCGATCGCGACCAAGCGCCCGCCCATGCAGACCTCCGAAGGTGAGGTGGACTTCGGCTTGGTCGGCGACATCCAGAGCGTCGACGCTGCCAGCGTGAAGGCAGCGCTCGATGAGGGCGTGATCCCCATCGTGGCGCCGCCTGTCCCTGACGGATCGGGCGGTCACCTCAACGTGAACGCCGACCTCTTGGCGGCCGAGCTCGCCGTCGGCCTCGGCGCTGCGAAGCTCGTGCTGCTCACCTCTGCGGCAGGAGTTCTCGCTGACCCCACAGACCCTCATAGCGCCATCAGCGTCCTCTCTCTCGCAGAGCTCCTCGAGCAACGTGAAGGAGGCAGCATCGCCGGCGGCATGCACGTCAAGACCTCTGCCATCGAGACCGCCATGAGAGGCGGTGTCGCGCGTGTCCACGTCGTAAATGGGATGGACGAGGACTCGCTCCTCGTCGAGCTCTACACGAACCAGGGCGCTGGGACCTTGATCCTCGCAGAGGCAGAGGAGGTGACAGCATGAGCTACGACCCCTGCGCTCTCCTCGCGGATCTCGTCCGCATCCCGAGCCCCTCAGGCTCTGAAAGCCAAGTTCGCGACCACCTCTGGAACTTCTTCCAAGAGCACGGCCTCGACGTCGAGCGCGTCGGCGACTCGCTCCTCGTCACGATCGAGCGCGGCCCCGGCCCGACCCTGCTCCTCAACTCCCACATGGACACCGTCCCGGCCGGCCCCTCCTGGACCGCTGACCCTTACGCAGGTGTCTGGCAGGACGGGAGGCTCGTCGGACTCGGCGCCAACGACGCCGGCGCAGCGGTCGTCGGGATGATCGGCGGCATCCTCGCCTTCGCTGAGATGGGAGGCGGAACAGGCACCCTGCAGCTCGCGATCACCGCCTGCGAAGAGACTACGAACAAGGGAATGGAAGACATCCTCGCCCACACAGGTCTCCCCGACGGCGCGATCACAGGAGAGCCCACCGGACTCAGCGTCGTCCGCGCGCAGGCAGGCCTCGCGGTCCTGCTCGCCGACTGGGAGGGGAGCTCTTGCCACGCCGCGCACGCCGCGCGGGTCGAACACACGAACGCGCTCTTGCTCGCGGCTGCAGAGCTCGCTGGCTTCCCGCAGTGCGTGACCCTCGATGGAGAGCACCCGCTCCTCGGCGCGAGCACCATCACCTGCACCCAACTCAACGCGGGCGACCGCCACAACCGCGTCCCCGACGCAGCCCAAGCCGTCTTCGACTGCCGCCTCGCGCCGCCGCACACAGCGAGTGAGTGCGTCGCCCTCCTTGAGGAACGACTCCCGAAAGCGAAGGTCACGATTCGCTCCGAGCGTCTTCGCCCGGTCGAGACCGGCGATGAGCACCCCTTCGTCCATGCATGCCTCAAGGCGGCGAGCGCAGATCAATCGATCGGCTCCGCGACGATGAGCGACATGGCGCTCCTCGCAGACATCCCCGCCGTGAAATGTGGGCCCGGCGAGACCGCGCGCTCCCACGTCCCTGACGAGTTCTGCCTGCGCAGCGAGGTCGAGGCAGGCTGCGCCTTTTACATCCGGGCCATCCACTCCTGCTTGGACTCACTCCAACTCGAAGGAGCCACGTCATGACTGAGCGCAACTTCCACCCCCCCGTCTGGGACCGCGGCGAGCCGATCGATGAGGGCATGCTCGCCTTCACCATCGGTGAGGACTGGCGCATGGACCAGCGCCTCGTCGCCTACGACATCACGGGCTCCCTCGCGCACGCGGCGGGACTGCTCGAGGCAGGCCTCATCGACGAGGCCGCGCACACGAACATCAGCGGTGGGCTCGAGGGGCTCCTCGCCTCCTGGAGTGCTGGCGAATGGACCGTCGGACCGGAGGACGAAGACGTCCACTCCGCCGTGGAGCGTCGCTTGATCGAGGCCATCGGCGAGGACGGCAAGCGACTCCACACTGGCCGCTCACGGAACGACCAAGTCGCGGTCGACATGCGGCTCTGGTTAAGGGACGCCGTCGCAGAGACACGCGCCCACCTAGACGGGCTCGCGGCTGCCTTCACAGCCCTCGCCGAGCGCGCGGGTGCGCTGCCGCTCCCAGGCTACACACACCTCCAGCGGGCGATGCCCTCCACGGTCTCGGACTGGGCGGGCGCGCACGCCGCCGCTTTCGCCGCGGACACAGCCGAGCTCTCGGCCTGCGAGGCGCGCATCTCAAAGTGCCCCTTGGGCTCAGGCTCGGGCTACGGCATCCCGCTCCCGCTTGAGCGCGCCTTCGTCGCAGAGCGCCTCGGCTTCGACGCGCCGGAAGAGCCCGTCACTCTCACCCAGCACAGCCGTGGCCGCGCCGAGCTCGCCTACCTCACCGCGCTCGAGGCCGTCGCCCTCGACCTCGGGAAGCTATGCGCTGACCTCTGGCTCTTCTCCACGAGTGAGTTCGGCTTCTTGAAGCTGCCCGTCGCCTTCACGACGGGGAGCTCGCTCATGCCCCAGAAGCGCAACCCCGACCTCATCGAGCTCATGCGCGGTCGCGCCCGTGGAATGATCGCAGACCGCGCCGCCCTCATGGACGCGCTGCGGGACCTCCCGAGCGGCTACCACCGCGACTTCCAGCTCGTGAAGCCGCCGCTCTTCCGCGCCCACGACACGGCGGCAGAACTCCTCCCCCTCCTCGCCCGCTTCCTCGATGCCCTCTCCTTTGATGAGGCCGCTCTCGAAGAGGCCGTGAGCGATCCTGCCTTGCAGGCTACGGCTGAGGCGCTCGAGCGCGCGGCCAAGGGAGAGGCCTTCCGCGACGCCTACCGCTCAGTCAGTCAGTCCGCTGCGACAGACGCCTGAGCGGGCCGCTTGCGGCGCCCGTTCAGAAAAGTACCGATCGGCGTGTAACGCACGAAGAGCTGATAGCTCACGAGGAGCAGCGCCGTAACAACACCGCACACCAGCGGGAACTTGAGGAAGGGCGAGATGGGCCAATCCCTCACGAACCATTGTCCCAACACGATGAGCGGAAGGTGTAGCAAGTAGAGCCAATAGGAGGAGTCGGAGATGTAGCGCATCATGCGGCTCTCACGACTGAAGAACCTCCGGAAGAAACCCATCGATCCGAAGATCATCAACCAGACAAAGATCACCTCGAAGCAGCAGGCGATGAGGTGCCGTGAGTCCTTAAGGAAGCCCTCCTCCTGCGACCAAGTGTCACCGAGAGAGAACCCTGTACCGATCGGGAAAACCACGAAGAGGGCGATAGGCAAGGTGAGCCACCACCAGCTCCCGACCCGGTCATCCTCCTCCTTGGTGTCGAAGTAGAGGACACCGAAGAAGAAAAAGACCCCGTAGTAGAGGAGCAGGTGCGGGAACGGAAGCCAGCCCGTCGCCGTGTCCGGGCCGAAGCCTCCGACCTGGCCGCCGCGCATCATGAGTTGCGGGATGAGCGTCAGGGGCAAGAGCCAGAGGTAACGCAGCGGTGAATTGATGAGCACCCGCGGTAGGCGCTTCAAGCCGACGACGTTCGCGAAGAGCGCATACCCAGCGAAGGCCACCACGAAGAAGCACAGGAACCAAAGGAACCACAGGTGGTGAAAGATGTTCACGGTGAACAGGCTCGAGATCCAGCGGTCAAATTCTTGGTTAGCGCCGCCCTCTGCGCCCCCCTCTTTCAATGCCGCGATGATCGCGGGGCGGTCCTCCTTGAGCTCATCGAGCTCCACCTCGAGCTGCATGATCCCGGCGAAATACATGGTTATCTCTTCGAGCTCCTCCCAAGAGTCGCTGATCGTTGCGAGCGGAGTCATGCCGCTGTAGTTCGCGATATTCGGATCTCCTCCCTCGGAGAGGAGGAGCTCGACCATCTCTAACTCGCCTAGGAACGCGGCCCAGTGCAGCGGGGTGGCTCCATCTTCGTGTCTGACGTTCCGGTCCGCGCCCGCCTCAAGCAAGGCCTCCACGATCTCGTAGTGACCATGGACAGCAGCCCAGTGCAGCGCGGAGCTCTTGTCCCCCATCCGCTCCTCTGTGTCCGCGCCTTCTTCGAGGAGCGCTCGCACGGCGTCAAGGTCACCGCGCTTAGCAGCGTTCGGGAGATCGAACTTTAAGTCGGTAGCCTCGAGCAGCGCGAAGATCGCCGCGCGGTCCTCTTTGACGCGATCGACATCGACCTCGATCTCCATGATGCCTGCGATCCAATCGACCACCCCCGCCATCTCTTTCGACCATGGCGCGCGGATCGTGTCGAGCGGGGTCTCGCGCTTCTGATTCCGAACGCCAGGGGCTGCCCCCGCCTCAAGCAAGAGCTCCACGACTTCAGGCTCACCTAGAAAGGCCGCCCAGTGCAGCGGGCACGAGCCGTCCTGCGTCTTCGCGTTCACGTCGGCGCCCTCCTCGATGAGCACACGGGCGATGCCATCTTCCCCCGTCACGACCGCCCAGTGCAGCGCCGTCGCGCCCCAACCGTCGCGTGTGTTCACGTCTTCCCCATCAGCGAGCAGCTCCTCGACCACGGCCCCTTGCCCCAGCTTGGCAGCGAGCGGGAGGCTCTCTGCGCGCTCTACCTCAGCGGCGGCGAGGTCAGAGCTCTCCTCTTCCACCTCGAACGGCCACTCAGGCGAGGTCTCGGTGTAGACGAAGCCGCCGACCCAGTCCTGCAGCGGACAGATCGTGTAGAGACCCAACATGCAGGGTAAGAAGACGCGCAGGAAGCGCTGCTTCAAGATCGAGCCTAGCCCGCGCCTGCGCCAAAGCATCGCAGTGAAGAAGCCGCTCATCACAAAGAAGACCGGCATTCGGAAGCCGTGGATCGCGAAGAAGAAGGTGCCGAAGAGCTCGTGCTGCTCGCTGTCCTGAACACTCCAGGGGAAGGGCACGAAGGAGAGCGCGCCATGCAGCGCGATCCCTAAGATCATCGCGACCGCGCGCAGCGCATCTAGGTCGTGGTAGCGGGCGCCGGCCTCTTGGGTCTTCTGCATCATCAAAGAGAATAAGGGAGAGAGGACAGCCACTTCTACAATGTGGGCTAATCCATCAGAGCTCCGCTTTAGCGCGTTCAGTTCTCCGACAGCTGCTTGATGTGTTCGAGCACTCGCACGTGAATGCGATGCACGATCTCATCGCTCCAAAGCTTCCAATAAGGCGCAGGACCCATATCGAGCACATACCAAGTGCTGCCTTCCAGCCGGGTGCGCCCATCAGGCAGCGGGATGAGCCGGAACTCGCCACGCACGCTTCGGAAGGACTGCTCAAGATGTGGCGGGTGGACATCAGCATAGAAGCTCCACTCCTCCATCGGGACCGGCTGCTCCTTCACATCGAATGAGAGCCGAGTAGGTTTCTCCCAGCGCGTGATGGGCTCAACAAAGGCGCCGGTAGAAAATTCGCAGTAGCGAATGGCTCCGACCCCTTCACCCTCGATGCGCGCGCGCAGCGGGTAAGCGATCCCAGTCTCAAAGAGCCAATGATCTGGCTCTGGGAGCTCACTGAAAGAGACGACGTTCTCCCAGACCTCCTCAGGAGTCGCGTCGACCTCGATCACGCTCACGACCTCGCGCGCTCTAGGCACGCTCACCTGCTTCTCGATCCCAGCGCCCAGAGGGAGGAGCAAGACGATGGCTCCTAGGGTCGCATCTGGCTTGATCCCTGCACCCGAGCGTGAACCCAGCGCGCGCCCGAAGAGCGCACCTAAGAGAGCAGCAGGTAGCGCGATCGGGATCGACATCATGATGCAGATGATCCCCTCCAGGGCGAAGAAGAGCAGCGCGAAGCAACCCACAAGCAGCGTCACGCTTACGACACCGACGGTCACGAGGAAGCCATGATCCTTGGGCGCTCGCAGCAAGAAGCCGATGACGGCTCCTAATAGAAATGGCGTGGTGAAGAAGAGCGCGTAGCCATAGGACTCCACCCCTTGAGCGAGCAGCGCTACGCCAGCGAACAAGAGCAGGGCCGTGACTGCGATGCCGACTGTGGCGGTCCGGAAGGTGTAAGTCTCCGTCTGAGCGAGCTCCGGATCCCTGGTTCTGCTCGGGAGGCAGGCCAAGATCGCGATCATCAAGAAGTTAAAGACGGGAACCATGAAGACGAGCGCCCACCAGAGAGAGAGTCCCGCGTCGCTCGCGCGGCGGGCGCTCATGCAGACGCCTATCCACATAAAGGGCAAAGCCCAAGCGATCACGAGCGCGTAGAGCAGCGTCGGAGCGTCGTCAGGGTCCCAACCCTCCCAACGGCTGAATGGATTCAGATAGTCCAGGAGCACGAGCCGCTCGTGTGCCAAGAGCCAGAAGCCCGCAGCATCACCGAGAAACTTTAAGAGCATGAGCCCAACCCCAGTCGCGAGATATCTCGCACGAGTCACTCGACCGTTCAGGCTAAAGAGGTCAGTCAATGAAGTCATGCTCGTCATTCGGCCTCGCTAGGCACGCCCTTTAGAGTTCACGAAGCTGATCCATGCCTGCGCCATGAGCGCGGCTTCTGCGCTCTGTGTTGATGCGCAGCTTGCGAGACCTACCTCACCGAGGACCGCAGCGGCCGTCTCCAAAAACTCCCGGTGCGGGAGCCCTGCCAACTCTGAGCTCTGCTGTTCCATCGATCTCTCCATGGTCTTGCTTGTGTGATTGCGAGTTCAGCTTCACCTCGAAGCGCTACCCGTTGCGTCTCTCTGCCCCCATACTGCACCCCACAGAAGATCAATTCCATCTGTGCTTTCACCTCGACACCCAAGATGCTTCCTCTCCTTCTCTCCCTCGCGATAGCGCTCAGCCCGAGCGTAGAGATCAGCCAAGACCAAGCCGCGAAGAGCTCACCAATGATGGATGTGAACCCAGACTCAAAAGAGCTTCGCAAAGAGCTGCTGCTCCTCATGCGCGCAGGGATCAAAGTAGAGGCTCCGAATCACGGCCTCTTTCAAGACGAGGAGGGCGGGAGCCTCTTCAGCGGATCTTATGACTGGCACTCGTGCGTGATCGCGCACTGGTGCCTGCTCAGCGCTGCCCGCGCTAGCGCAGATGAGGAGCTCGAGAGCTGGCTCATGGGTCGGCTCAACATCGAGAGCCTCAGGAGAGAGGTCGGGCTCATCGAGCGAAGAGATCTCAAGCGCTCTGCGACCTTCCCTTACGACGAGGCGTGGTTCCTGATGATGCTCGTCGAACTCATGGAGCGCCCGAATGCTCCTGACGAGCTGAGCCATTGGCGAACGCTGATCGAAGAACGACTCCTAAGCTGGCTAGAAGAGCGCCCATTCCCCAGCTCTTCCAAGCGCGGATTCATCGGTTCCTATGGTTCATGGTTAAACACCTACCTCTTGATGGTGTGGTCGCGACCAGAGCGAGAAGAGACGCTCCTTCGCTTGCAAGCACTACACACAGAGAAGATCCGCCCACGAAGTGAAGAGCTCGGAATGCTCAAGACGGGGAGCGAGTATGACTTCCTCTGGCTTCCGGCCATCAACGCGCTGTTAGAGCGCAGCCTCGAGAAGCTGCCCAGCCCCTATGACCCTGGAGCTCCCCAAGCGCTCCCCGAAAAGGTCATCGTCGCGACGGTACACCCCCTCGGCGTCGCGATCAGTCGGACCTGGCCAGACGCCTTCGACGCAGGTCTCGGTGACGAGAGCGCGCGCGGCCGCTATCACCAACACCTCTCACACTTCATCGCTCGAGAGGATCTCTGGGCTGGAGACTTCGACGCCTGCAGTCACTGGCTGCCTCAATATCTCTGGATCGGGCTGTGGCTCTCAGACGGACGCCCTTAATGACAGAGGAGAGATCAAAGCTCGTCTTCTCACATCCATCGCCCCAAGAGACCGCAAGAACAGCTAGGCTCTGTATCTACCCATGACTGTGAACAGAGGACTCCTAGATCGCGCAGCGCGCGAAGAACGTGAAGCGCGCGAGCTCGCCCCTTGGGCGATGAGGAGCCAAGACTCCGTCGGGCGCGCCGTCCAAGAGGACCCCTCTGCCTTCCGCACGTGCTTTGAGCGTGACCGCGACAGACTCACACACTGCACGGGCTTCCGCAGGCTGATGTACAAGACACAAGTCTTCGTCAATCACAGAGGAGACCATCAGCGCACCCGCCTCTCCCACAGCCTTGAGGTCTGCCAAGTCGCCCGCTCCGTCGGCGGATCGCTACGTCTCAACGAGGCCCTCTGCGAAGTCGTCGCCCTCGCGCACGACATCGGGCACCCGCCCTTTGGCCACCGGGGCGAGTCTGCGCTGCAGGATCTCATGGCAGAGCACGGCGGCTTCCGCCATAACAATCAGGTCCTACGAGTCGTTGACCTCTTAGAGCGAAGAAACCCTGAGTACCACGGGCTCAACCTCACGCGTGAAGTGCGTGAGTCGCTGCTCAAGCACGAGGCTGATGAGGTCTGGCCGGACGAGTTCCTCCCGAGACGGCGCCACCCTCTCCTGGAGGCGCAGGTCGCAGATCTCGCAGACTCCACCGCATATCACAAGCACGACCTCATCGATGGATTGACCGCGGACATGTTCAGCGAAGAGACGCTCTTCGCTGAGTGCGAGCTGTGGCGCGAAGCGTGCGAGCGAGTCGAAGATCGCCACCCAGGCTTCCTCTCTCTCCATAGCGACCAAAACCTGAGGTTCGAGCGCATCGCCAACGAGCTCATCGGCGCCTGCATTCAAGACCTGATCGAGGCGAGCGCCGCATCGATCGAGGACGCTCTGATCTCAAGCGCAGCAGAGGCGCGAGATCATGAGCGCCTGCTCATCACACACTCAAGAGAGATGCGGGTGAAGGTCGCTGAACTGCACGCGTTTCTTTACAGGCGCTTCTACCAGCACCCAGAGCTCGCTGAATTCTCCATCTATGCACAGAAACTCCTAGGGGACCTCTTTGAGGTCTACACAAAAGACCCAAAGGAGATGCGCCCTTGGTATCAAGATTGGGCTGCTGAGGTCGGGACTGTGCGCGCGGCCTGCGACTACATCGCGGGCATGACGGATCGCTTCGCAGAGTCAGAGCACGCGCGGCTCACTCAATAGCTCATCCGGTAGAGATCGAGCCGCAGCCCTGCTGCGCTCATCAGCTCAGGGGCAGTGTCCTCTGATGGACACCACGCCCTCGCATCGGCGCCTCTGTGCAAGAGCGCACAGCGCGCGTCCTCTGTTAAGAACACGCTGTCTCGATTCGTGCGAACGAGCTGATGCACAGCCTCCTTCAGCGCCTTGGCGCTGAAGAGCTCCTCGATCACGAGCTCTTCTTGGCGCAGCCCTGCTGGAGTGAATGAGCTCGATCCCGGAGCCGGCACGACCTCTGCGGTCATTGCGTTCACACGATCACCATCACCCAAGAGAGACAGACTGACTCCATCCCATCGACCATCGCTCACTCGAAGCTCGCTCATGTCGAAGAGCGCTAAACCATTTGCACCGATGACCTCCACCCAGCCCGTCGCGCGGTCCACCAGGATCGCGCTGTCCTCATCAATCCCCCATCCGAGGCGAGTCTGAGTCTCAGAGAGCGCGACGATCATCCGCCCAAAGCGACCACGCTCGAGGAAGTGCTGTCCTACGAGCCCCCATGGAAAGAAGCCCATCCCTTGCCCGATCTCGACACCCTCTGAGCTCGCGCCGAAGCTCATCGCGCTCTCGCTTCGACCGCGCCTGATCATCGGGTCACTCATCATCGCAGCCCCAGCTGATGAGCCGCCGATCACGCCGCCTCGATCTAGCAGCGCCTGGCAAGCCAACCAAGCAGCGCTCTCACGCCCTCCTGGTCGCAGCGCCTCCAAGATCCGCGCCTGACT
>JAPKBY010000168.1 GCA_028823185.1 Planctomycetota bacterium | reverse complement strand
CTCCTCGAGCTCGTACAGGCAGATCCTGAGGCATCTTCAGCGCACAAGAAGCGCGCCCTCCGCATGAGAGATGGCGCTCCTTCTACCTGGCAGCCAGGCCTCCCTAAAGGGACTCGCAGGAGGAGCGACTGGGGTGCAGCCGCAGCCAAGCTCGAGAGCCTAAGCCCCGTCGGCGGCCCTTGGGAGAAGATCACCATTCACCACTCCGACGCCGTCGGAAGCTTCAGCTTCAACGGGAGCGCCACCGACTCAGGCGCAGCGATCAAGAGCATCCAACGCATCCACCAGCTCGAAAACGATTGGTCCGACATCGGCTACCACTTCTTAATCGACGGGCGTGGACGAGTCTTCGAAGGCCGCTCCTTGAAGTGGCAAGGCGCACACGCTGGGAACCCGAAAAAGAACCGCAGGAACATCGGCGTCTGTCTCTTAGGGAACTTCGACAAGGAGCACCTCTCTCAAGAGGCGCGCGACGCGCTCAGCCATCTGCTTGACCAGCTCCGCAGCTCACACAAGATCAGCCGCAATGAGATCTATCTACACAAGGAGATGTCGAGCACCGAATGCCCAGGCGCCCACCTCTCCCAGTGGGTCGATTACTACCGCAAGCCCACAGGAGCCTAGCGCTCGCTACTGGGCGCAGCCGAGCTCTGCGTCGACCATCATGTCGACTAAGCCCTCAAAGCTGACGGTCGGGCTCCACCCGAGCTGCTCCCGTGCGCGCGAGGCATCCCCCACGAGCAGATCCACCTCCAGCGGGCGCAGGAAGCTCTCATCTGTCACGACGTGCGCCTCCCAATCTAGGCCGACACGTGCGAAGGCCCGCTCGCAAAACTCACGCACGCTATGAGTCTCCCCCGTGGCGACGACGAAATCATCAGCCTGCTCGGCCTGCAGCATCAGCCACATCGCGCGCACATAGTCTCCCGCAAAGCCCCAATCTCGCCGCGCCTCTAGGTTCCCGAGCCTCAACTCTGTTTGTCGACCTTGGGAGATTCGAGCAGCCGCGCGAGCGATCTTACGAGTGACGAACTCTTCGCCCCTGCGCGGCGATTCGTGATTAAAGAGGATCCCACTGCAAGCGAAGATCCCATATGCCTCACGATGGTGAACCGTCGTCCAGTGCGCATAGAGCTTTGAGACTCCATATGGACTCCTAGGGACAAAGGGGGTCATCTCATTCTGAGGCGTCTCTCTCACTGCACCAAACATCTCGGAGCTCGAAGCCTGGTAATAGCGAGCCCCGGGATGCACGTGTCGAACGGCCTCAAGGAGCCTCGTCGCACCGAGCGCCGTGACCTCGGCTGTCAACACAGGCTCAGCGAAGGAGGTCGGCACAAAGGATTGCGCTGCGAGATTGTAGATCTCATGCGGCATGCAATTTCCGAGCACCCGCTGGAGACTAGATTGGTCCAAGAGATCTCCGTAGACGATGTTCACTCGGTCCAAGATCGGCTCGACGCGATCAAGTCGAGGAGAACTAGTTCTCCTCACTAGCCCGAAGACCTCATAGCCCTTCTTAAGAAGGAACTCCGCTAGGTAGCTGCCGTCTTGCCCAGTCAGTCCGGTAACAAGCGCGCGCTTTTGTTCAGTCATGCTGCGTTCTCCAACCAAACGAGCACGGCGACACCAAGCGCGACTCGATACCAGCCAAAAGCCGCTAGGCCACGCGCTCTCACCCACGCCAAGAGGCCCCGCATCGCGAAGGCCGCTGAGACATAAGCAGCTAAGACACCTGTGATCATCGCGCCCACGGAATAGCTCGAGAAGAGCGCATCGTAGGCGTCGTAGAATTTATATAGCGAAGCCGCCAAGAGAACAGCTAAGCCGAGCAAGAAGCTGAACTCAATGGCCGCTGCCACGGAGAGACCTACGAGCACCCCTCCCACGATCGTCGCCAGACTGCGACTTGTCCCGGGGAGCAAGCCAGCGCACTGCAAGAGACCGATGCCGAGAGCGCCCGAGAGCGAGAGCGTCTCGAGCCGCGCCCCGCCAGCGCTCGGGTGCAGGCGCTTCCCCAGCGCCAAGATGAGCAGCCCACCAATGAGCCAAGCCCATGAGATCGAGCGCAAGCCCAAGAGGTGCTCCTCGATCGTATCCTTGAAGAGCAAGCCGAGCACGGCGACAGGCACAAAGGCGACCATGAGGCGCAAGAGCAGCGCGCGCCCCTCATCATCCTTCCCGAGCGCTCCCCTCCAGAGGGAGGCGCAGCGGGCTGGAAAGAGCGTGAGCACAGCTAAGATGGCCCCCGACTGAACGCAGATGGCCCAAGCGTCCGCCGCTTCGCTTTGAGGGATCTCAAGGACCCGCTGAAAGAGCAGCAGGTGACCGGTCGAGCTTATCGGGAGGAATTCACTCAGCCCCTCAACGAGGCCCAAGAGCAGTGCCTCAAGGAAGCTCAAGCGAGCCCCCTAGAGAGACTGTGAGACGACGCGAGGATCAACGGACTCAATTCCAAAGGCTTCCCCGACGGGCGCGCAGGTCAGCTTGCCGTCGACAGCGTTCGCTGCAGAGGCGAGCGCATCGCTAGTGTCAATGGCCACTTTTGCGCCTTTATTCGCGAGCTCTATCACGAAGGGCAGGGTCGCGTTCGAGAGCGCGAAGGTGCTCGTCCGCGGGACCGCGCCCGGCATATTCGCGACGCAGTAGTGCACGACCCCGTCGACCTCAAAGGTCGGGTCATCGTGCGTGGTCGGGTGACATGTCTCAATGCATCCCCCTTGATCGACTGCGACGTCCACGATGACCGCGCCAGGCTTCATCAGGGAGAGGTCTTCGCGGCGAACGAGCTTCGGCGCAGCACCTCCGGGAATCAGCACAGCACCCACGACAAGGTCAGCGGACTTCAGAGCCTGCCTCACAGCCATCGGCGTGGAATAAAGCGTGCGACAGTTGGGAGGGAGGATCTCATCCAGGTAGCGAAGACGATCCAAGTTCAAGTCGAGGATCGTCACATCAGCGCCCATGCCCGAAGCCATGCGCGCTGCTTGCGTACCGACGACGCCTCCTCCCAAGATGAGCACTCGCGCGGGCGCGACGCCCGGCACACCGCCCAACAAAACCCCTAGGCCACCTTGGTGGCGCTCCAAACACTTCGCTCCAGCCTGAATGGACATGCGACCTGCGACCTCACTCATCGGAGTGAGCAGCGGCAGCGCCCCACCCACACTGAGGGTCTCATAGGCGAAGCAGTGAGACCCCGTCGCCATCAACGCGTCCGTCAGCGCTCGGTCTGCAGCGAGGTGGAGATACGTGAACAGGATCTGACCAGCGCGCATCATCGGCCACTCAGAAGAGAGCGGCTCCTTCACCTTCACGACCATGTCGGCTTCTGCCCATGCGGCTTCGGCGCTCTCAGCGATCACGGCTCCGACACGCGTGTAGGCAGAGTCGGGGAGGCTGCTGCCAACCCCAGCTCCCGTCTCAACGATGACGCCATGACCTGCAGCGACCAGCCTGTCCACCCCTGCGGGGGTCAAGGCGACGCGGCTCTCTTGGGGCTTGATCTCTTTTACTACAGCTACCTTCACATGAATTCCTACCTGTCGCGAAGCCGTCCATTGGCCTGCGCGAGGGGCGAAGAGCATACGCTGAGCACCCTCCTCCGAGAAACCCTTGCCAGAGAGGTTCTAGGCACTATCATCCTCGACCCTCAGTTGTGGATTAGGGGTGCCCGTCACCCCCCACGAGGATTGGGGCGATTAGCTCAGTTGGTTAGAGCGCCACGTTGACATCGTGGAGGTCACTGGTTCGAATCCAGCATCGCCCACCAGCCCCCCTAGGGGCCTGCGAGGAGGCCTAATGGGCTCCCGCTAACCTTCGCAGCCCCCGGCCGTAGGTCTCAGGAGAAAGCCGATAAGGCAATCAACACCCATGATCCAACTGCTCCCGATCCTCTTCTTAGCTCTCGCAGCTCAAGACACAGACCCGGTCCCGAATCTCGAAGATGTCCTCAGGCGCATGAGCCCTGAAGATCGCATCGCGCGCCGCATCACCCCTGAAGCGATGGTCGTGCAGCAAGCGAGCCCGGCAGTTGTCTTCATAGAGACGGATCAGATCGTTGAGGGTCGAGATTTTTTCGGAAGGATCGTGCGAAGAGAAGCCAGCGGTAGCGGCTCAGGCTTCGTCATCCTGAAGGACGGCTTCATCGTCACAAACAACCATGTCATCGCGAACGCACAGCGCATCCAAGTCAGCTTCGCTGAGTCGGTCGACCCGAACACCTACACGGCTGACGTGCTCTCGACGGTCCCCGAAGAAGACCTCGCGCTGATAAAGCTGCGGAACCCCGACGGAAAGATCTTTCCCACCGTTCCCATGGGGACGAGCTCAGACTTAATGATCGGAGAGAAGGTCATCGCCATCGGCAACCCCTATGGGCACACGCACACTGTCTCGACGGGCATCATCTCTGGACTCCACCGCAACGTGGAGATCGCAGCGCCGAGGCTCTCCTTCGATGACCTCATTCAAACAGACGCCTCTATCAACTTCGGAAACCCTGGCGGCCCGTTGCTAAACATCAACGGTGAGCTCATCGGCATCAACACCGCAGTCAATGCTCAGGCGGAGAACATCGGCTTCGCCATACCCGTAGACAGAGTCCGCCTTGTGCTCAAGCAGCAGCTGCTTCAACCAGACACCTACAGGGCATGGCTAGGATTCAAGGTAGAGAGCGACGCCCCTGTCATCTCTTCGATCACTCCAGAGGGCCCCGCCGCCATCGCGGGCTTAAAGATCGGGGACCGAATCACCGAGCTCAACGACCAAGGCATAAGCAGCATCGACTCCTT